>JAKSDC010000099.1 GCA_022360275.1 Chlorobiales bacterium | reverse complement strand
TACCGGTTACCTGCGTCTTAACTCCGTACGGTTCTGCTACTGCAGAAACTCCCTCAACTCGATATTGAACACTTTCATTTGGCGGAGGCGGATGAGGAAGCGGTAGATTGCCCTGAGTTTGTAGGAGGCTGCAAAGTAGAACGAGAAGCACAAAAGATAGATCGTGAAGAAGAGATAATCCGGAAAACCAACAAGCGTCCCAATGATGGCAATGCTAGATGAGATGGCCGTTGCCGCGATGATGACCATAACCACTTTGCGATGGTTGAACCCCATTGCCTTGATGACATGGTGCAAATGGGTCTTGTCGGGATGGAAAGGACTCTGACCCTTGAGCACTCTCTTTACCATAACGGTAATGGTATCGGTAATGGGCAGGGCCAACACCAGAAGTGCAGCAGCAGGAGAAACAATGCCTCCTGATTTCTGGGTCACTTCTATAGCAAAGAATGCCAAAACAAAGCCAAGGCTCATGCTCCCGGCATCTCCCATGAAAAGTTTCGAAGGGTGCCAGTTGAAGCGAAGAAAGGCGGCAAGTGCACCGACAAAAGCGATGCTGATATAGGTCAGCTCAGGCTGACTGTTCAACCAGGCAAGCATACCGAATGCACTGAAAGCAACCAGCGAGGTTCCTCCGGCGAGCCCATCGAGCCCGTCGGTCATGTTGACGGCGTTGATGACACCGAG
The DNA here is from genome assembly GCA_022360275.1 of Chlorobiales bacterium. Taxonomy (GTDB): domain Bacteria; phylum Bacteroidota; class Chlorobiia; order Chlorobiales; family Chlorobiaceae; genus Prosthecochloris. The sequence continues at coordinate 27,557 of JAKSDC010000099.1, read as the reverse complement.
AACGCAGAAAAGAGTAATCGGCCAGGCAAGCATACCTGTCTCGATCACCCCGAAACCGAAAAGATCACCGAACGAATGAAGAACGGTGCCACCAAAAAACATGATTGATGCAGTAGCGCCTGTCTGAACCAGAAAACGAATCTTGAAGCTGACGTCGTGCCGATCGTCGACCGCTCCCATGGTACCGATCATAAGTATCGCAACGATGAGCCCCAGATTTTGCCACAACGGCATGAACAGCAACATGGTGATAAGCACACCGGTGATGATACCGATACCTCCGACAAGCGGCTTTGCAACCGTGTGGATTTTACGCCTGCCGTCGGGATGATCGATAAAACCAAGCTTTTCCGCATGTGACGCAAGAAACATGATCATCACATAAGAAATTGCCAGCGCCACAAGATAGACTCCTGTATATCGCGCAAAGGGAACGGCAATCGCGGCCTTGTCAACCCCCGCCCCTGCAAACAGGGTGTCATAAGCGGCAAGGGCAAACAGCGGAATAGGTGTCAGAAAGTAAGGACTCATGAGTTTCTCCAATTACAGATTTTACTAAGGGGAAAGGAGAAAAAGCTTCGCTTCTCTCAGTTACAGTCTGGTACGAAACAAAAAGAAGACAGGGACAGCTTGAGCGTATATTATACGCAAAAAAACAAAAAACCAAGTGCGTCGCACGTATTTTTTGTGGATTTTTTTACCGATTATCAGAGTGTGAACGGAGGATAATCGACGATACTACGGGGAAAAGCTACGCTTCCTTCAGCTACAACTTCTTACGGGGGACCTCTATTTAAAATTTATTCCGCGATTCAATTGCATCGCTGGTCGGTGCTCGAAATCCTCATGTACTCCATGTACACTCCGGTTTCTGCGCTCCGTTCGCCTTGCTGCTTGAACCGCCCATGACAATTAAATAGAGGTGCCCTTATTCTTGATCTGAAGCGGAGACTGGAGTTTTTTCAAGCGCTTTAATGTACGACTTTCCATGAAAAAATTGATAGCGCATCACCCTGTCAAACCATGTGTTACGAAAAGTTTGCAATTTGACACATAGCGGTGCTCGGCTGCATTTTCATTTCTGCCGACCCTTATTCTTCTTCGACAGCGGGTGGTTCAATTCCTTCACCGACATCTTCTCCTTCATCATCAACGGTATCGACGTCAGTATCAGGCCCTGGTGCACCTGCGGCAGAGCTAACGCCCGAACCAACAGTTGCCCCAATTGTTGCCTGGGCACTGACATCGGACAGGTTCCCTCCCTGTCCCTGGGCAAAATCTGCAGTATACAATCCTGCAGCGGCAAGAACGAGAATTATTTTCAGAGTTTTTTTCATGATGTTTCCTGTTATGTGTTTAGATTTTGAAGCCGGTTCCTACTGCAAAAATAAACCTTACATCGTCACCGGAATTGTCGGTAAGATCGGCTGCGCCAATTGTTACAGCAACAGGGAACTTGTCGAGCCTGAAAGTTTTGGAAAGACCGGCGTTAAGGTTGACACCGTTCCAGTCCACAATAGCGTTAAACTCGTTAAAGAGCTCATAGGCAACGTTACCGAAAACATAGCTACCGTGTTTTCCCTTTCCTGCTGCGATGTCTTCATCGCTTTTGTTACCGAAACGACCGGAACCCACACCGACACTGAAATGCAGTTTTGTTGAACCGGTTTCGCTTGTAAACATGTCTCCTTGCAGACCATGACTGACAACAAGATAGTAACTCTCATCAGCATCTCCGCCGTCAGTAAGCATGACATTCTCAACGCCCGAACCGATAGCCGTGCCGCCACCGAAGTCGTGGTGGAGGTGAAGGCTCATCGAGTATTCTTCCCATTCGTCGAGATCAAGGGAAAGAACGGCGATCTGCGCACCGAGGTTTTTGATCGGGTCACCAACGCCGATACCAAGCGCTGCCGCACCATCGGCCTCATCACGATAGGGTGCGTTGACCGAGCCGCCGACACCGGCAAACACAACACCGTTGGCGGCACCCCAGGCCACAGGAGTTGTCAGTGATTTACCATGAATGTTCGGCAAAATTGTCTGTGGGATGTTGCTCGGTTCGATGGCATGAGACACCACCGGCATGCAGACAAGCGCTGCAAAAACGAGGGACAGAATTCGTTTCATGGTTTAAAGGATTAGGGGTTAAAGGTAAATGTATTAGTGAACGGCACTCTCAATTCTTCTGCTCTTCGAGATATGAGCTGTACGATTTGTAGCTATAGTACCCCTTGTAGCCGTAGCGGCCGTAATAGCGGCCGTATTTGCCATAGCCGGTTTTCTCCGGCGAGCCGATAATTGCCACACCAAGCAGGCGGTGCTTGAGGTAGTCGAGCTTCTGCACCTCTTTGAGCAGATTTCTGTTGGTATAGCCCATGCGAACAACCATGAGTATCCCGTCTGCTTCCCTCGAGATAAGGGTTGCGTCACTGAGCAGCAGGAGGGGGGGCGTATCGAGAATCACATAATCCCACTCTTCTTCCAGTTGTTTGATCAACTCGCTCATCTTGTTGGAGCCAAGCAGTTCGTTCGGGCTGGGGGTTTTGTTACCTGCCGGAAGAACGAACAGGTTTTCATGCAAGGTGGGCTGGGTCAACGCATCGACATCGGTTTCAAGACCGGCAAGATAGTCGGAAAGTCCCGGCACCCTTTTGCAGTTGAACAGCCTGTGCTGACTTGGGCGACGGAGGTCGCAGTCGACAGCCAGCACACGCTTCCCGTTCAGGGCAAAGGCATAGGCAAGGTTGGCACAAACCGTGGACTTTCCTTCACTGATCTCGGTCCCGGTCACGAGAATCGACTTGAGGGTGTGGTCAGCCTGAGAAAATACAATGTTGGTGCGCAGATCACGGAAAGATTCAGCAAACGGCGATGACAAGCGTTCTGCCATCAGCAACGGCTTTTTGTCGTTTGCCGATGGGACCGCCTTTCCCTGACTGTTGACTTTCATGTGCTTCAGCTCCTTACCGTTTCCTCCAAACGAGGGCATGGTGCCGGCAAACTGTTCAAATGATTTTTTCAGTGTGCTCTGCAAATCCTTGCCGTTTTCTTCCCCGACATACGGTATGGCAGCAAGCGGAATATAGCCGTGATCTTCGAGAAAAGTATCGTCCCTGAGAGAATGGTCGAGCATTTCACGGATGAAAACAAAAGCTCCCCCCAGCCCGAGACCGAGAATGAGACCTATCAGCAGATTCTTCCTGAGATCCGGAGCGACAGGTTCGATAGGTGGAAACGCCGCACCGACGATAACCACCTTACCGACTTCGGAAGCGATCTTGATGCGGGACTCCTCGAGCTTCTCCTTAAGAAACGTATAGGTATTGTTGAGCACTTCCCGGTCACGCTGCAGACGGGCATAGTTGAGCTGTTTCTGTGGCAACCGGTTGAGCTGGCCCTCATAATAGTTTTTGGAACGCAGATATTCCTGGGCAATATAGCTCAACTCAGCAAGCCTGACATCGGTTTGCAGCTGTTCGGAAATCAGATCGAACTGGTACTGGCGTGCCTTGCTGGTAAAGGCAAGTTCACCGGCGATCATATTGCGGGTGAGCTCCTGCAGCCGCTGCTTGAGCATGCCGAGCTGCTGCTTTTTGGCTGTATAGGCAGCGTCCTGTGTACCGGACTCTCCTGCCAGTGCGATCAGCCCTTTTTCTTCCTGCTTGATGCGCTCCTTGAGCTCACGAGACTGCTGATCGACATTTTTGGCAATCCTTGCGCTCAGCGCCTTTTCTTCTTCGGACAGTTTCTGTATCAGAAAATTCTGACGGTTTTTCAGAATGTTGTACTCGGCCTGCGCATCGTTATACCGAGACTCCGCCTCTACCAGCTTTTCAAGCAGCTTTTCGGCGTTGCCTGTCAGCTCGTAGATATTCTGTTTCTTCATGTAGGATGAGAGCTGGTTCTCGACATCCGAAATTTCCTTCTGCTGATTGGCAAGCTGCTCACTGACAAACTCCTTGACCGACATCGCCTGGTCGGCGTTCCACTCGATATCCTTGCGCATGTAGGAACGGCAGATTGCGTTGGTCAACAGCGCTGCCTCATCAGGAAATGGACTCGACACGGAAACTTCGAGAATGTCGGTGTCACGGGCGTTGCTTACCGAAACTCTTTTTTGCAGAGCTTCTGCATATTCACGCATCACGAGATCGTAATCCTTCTCCTCTTCGTTGCCTCTGCCGAAACTCAGGCCGCCGAAAAGAAAACCGATCGGAGAAACATACTTCCGTTCCCCAAAAAGCTGCAATGAATCACGATCTTTCCGGGCATACAGTTCCCTGACAACCTCTTCGGCAAGTGGAAAGGACTTGATCAGTTCGATATCGTTCTGGAGTTCGAAACCGGTCATGGATTCGAACGGGTTGATCATCTCGCTCACCCCCCCCTTGTCTGATTTGATAAGCACAACGGATGTCGAACGGTACTCGGGAGTTGCCGAGAAATGATAGAGCAGCACCAGCACCAGGACCGCACCGGTAATGACCCCGATAACCAGCCTGTTTTTCCAGAGAACCTGCAGCAGCTCCTGAATATTTATCTCCTGTTCAAACTGGTCTTTTTCGTTAGGCATGAGTGATTCGTTGTTCGTGACTGGTAATTAGTACCAAGTGCCAAGGTGAAGATAAGCTTCGAGAGTCGAGAGTCAAGGTTGTCGGTATTCGGTAATGGGTACCAATTACCCGTCCTAAATTCTTCAATAGTCATTATTCATTTTTCACTCCAGCTTCTGGATTCAGGATTCTTGCTTTCTTATCATTATTCAATAGTCAATAGTCATTCTTCCCTCTCCGGCTCCTTACCCCTCTCTCTAATTTTGAATTTTGACTTTATTCTCCACCTAATTCGTAGCGATGGCGTACACGCTTGCTGCAGAAACAATCAGCGCTGCGATACGAAGCGCCATGTTGGTATCGAGCCCTCTGTCTTCAGGAATTACCAGGGTATCGTTTGGCTTGAGTTCGACAAACTCCGAACGGTCTCCCTTCTCGAAATATAACTCGAGGTTAATCGGGTAGGTCTGCCTACCGTCCTCATCGGGTTTGTAGCGCAGCAATTTTGCTTTTTTCAGGTCTGCATCCTCAGTTGGCCCCCCGACAAGAGAGAGTACCGAGGAAACATCGGAATCCTGTCGTACGATATGCTGACCGGGTTTATACACCTCCCCAAGAACATTGACATACATGAGGATGTTGCCCATGCTGTCGGTAAAATAGGTATCCTGCGGCATACCGTAACCGGGCATAACCTGCTGCGGCTGGTTGTAGCTGTTCTGGTACCCTCTCGAGGGTGACGAATATAAAAGACCGGAAGACGAACCGTAAGGCTGCTGTGCAAAAGCCCGGACTGCAAAAAGCGGTGAAATAAAAATTTGAGCTACAAGAACAAAAACGATAAAACGCCTGAATGTTTTTTTCATGGTTGTGTACCCCGGTTACGCTGAAAATTACTGCTCAAAGGAAAAGATATCTTAAAGGAGCAAATTATACTTTTTCACATTAAAAATACAGCCGTTCAACAAAAAAGTAACTTTATACACAGCTCCGCTGCTTCAGCCCCATGACTGAACTACGGATCCGAAGCGCTAGCGGCTAAAGATGGAGGTTGATATCTACCGTTCTGTTGGATGGGGATGAACGAGAAATATCTACTCGGAAAAGATACAAATTCCGCAGGAAAAACAAAGGGGAAAAGTGAATCACGGGGCAGGCTCGAAGATGACTGGAGGAAAAACGGATCCTTGTCAATTCGTGGATAAGCAAAGAAAATAAAAAAGGTGCGGCGAAGAGTCGACGCACCTGTACCTTAAGAGACTATATTACATAGAATCATTTCAATGAGGAATCGAAATATACACCTGCAATACCGATTTCCCGCTTATGCACTACTCGCTACTTGGTTTTCTGCGATTTTATGGCCTCGAGTTTTTTCCCGTTGCCTTCACCATTACTATCACCATTGCCGTTGCCGTTTGCATAAGCATGTCGAATGTCTATGGTTTCTGTCTTGTCGCTATCAATAAGCACAAGAAAAGTACATCCAACAATACCGGTCGGAACGGTGACACCTCCTGTCTGGGAAAAGCCTGATGCAAGTCCGGTCAGCACACCTGCCGGTCCATTGAGAAGACTCGATACCAGAGGAGAAACCGAAAAACCGTCACCTTTTGAGTCAACACCCAAACCCCAGGTAATAGCCTGCGGCAATGAGAGCAGGGTTATATCATACCCTCTCAGCTCTTTCACGTCGGCAACAAACTGAGTTGCATCATAAATCAGCGTGTGCAGATCAACCTCATCAGCCTTACCTTTCTTGCTCTGGATGGTTATCGAACCGACAAGCTCTCCCCGGCTCACACCGGAAAAGTCAAAAAACACGTCGCGCTCCTTTACATCCTCTTTTACAGGAGGCTTTGAACCGTTAAAAACAATCTTTGTACCTCCGCTCTTTCCGGTTTCAACAGCATGACATGTCGGCGAGAAGAAATTCTTCGACTGCATCGGAATTCCCGAGACCTGAGCCGGACGGCCAATCATGTTAAACAAACTCGGCAGCCCTGTTGGTCCGGTCACTGAATTCGGCATAGGAGGGGCAGCGTGATTCCCTTCAAAATAATTATATGCAGCTGCAACTCCCGTTCCACCGTCTCCCCCGTTGTTGTTCTCAGCGACACTTGTAGCGTTTGTCGTAGCCGTCGCACTATTCGTCACCTCTGCCGCAGCTCTATCCGCTGCTGCAGCAACACATAAAACCAGTCCTAATGTTAGCAGCTTTTTCATAATCCACTTTGTAGAATAGGATTTAAAAGGTAGGGACAGAGATTTACTCTGTCCCTAAAAGAAGCATGTCCTTTTCAAACAACTAAGGTACTTCAGGATGGTATGGAATACCTGAGAGAAGACCGCCAACATGAGCGCCATAGTTGCCGTTCGATGCTGCAGCACTTGCACCGATACCTGCAAAACCGCTGAGGTTTTCGGAACCGCTTACGATTGCAGTGCTAGCGTTGGTAGCATAAACAACCTGGTTGTCTTCGCTGTCAAGCCCATAACCTGCTGCGCCACTAGCCGCAAGACTCATCGCAGCTGTGTTGCCATCCAGGAAACCTTCATCACAACCATTGCCGCAACCGACCTGATCTTCACCATTAAGGGTCAGATCAGCACCGCCTGAAATAGCAACGCCTGAGCCTGTTGGCTGGTACTCACCATCAAGAGTGCCGCTGTATGCTGCCATACCGAACACACCGTCGATGCCTCCGCCGACAGGTGCTCCCGAATAATTAACAGGCGTGGTGGTATAACCAACCACTGTCATCGAGAGAGTTGACTGAGGAGGAGGAAGCAGGTACGGATCCTCTTCCGCCATTGCAACAGACCCCATGCCCATAACAGCAATTGCCGCTAAAAAAGCAGTCATTTTTTTCATAATGTTTCCCCTTTGATTTCGCGTTTGGTTTTAAGGAAAAATAGAACGAAAGAACAACACATATGATTTTACTACACTCCTAATTTACAAAAACCGAAGAATACAGAAAAAAAAAGAAATAAAAATACGTACGAATCACTAAGATGTTGCGCCCCTGTAACAATCGTGAAAAGCACATTCACCCATCGACCTTGTTCTTGTAAGACAATATTATAAGGACAGATACAACCATCCGACAAAGAAAACGTAATGCGTCTGATCCAAGGAAGACGCCTCCTTTTCCAGACGCCTTTTTTTTTAATTGAGTAAGCATATACTCATGTAAACCGACTGATAATGAGCCTGAAAAGGACATAAGGTGCCTCTGACGTCATTTCCCGGAAAATGCGTACCTTGTAGACCATGAATTTCATCTACACGACCTTCAAGAATCGCACAAGCATACTTGTCCACCTTCAATGACAGACCAGAACAATAACGCCTCCGCCAGCAATCCCTTGGAGAAAGAACATTTTTATATTGCCCGCAAGGCCCTCGTTGACCTCGATCTTTCAGAAGAATGGTTTGCCGATCTTTCATCCGGGCGCCAAACCGCCCCTGAACAGGCCGAGCAGCAAACTGAAAGCATCAACCGCCATCTCAAACAGCGGTTTGGCGACAAGGCAACGATGCTGCTCCCCGCACAGTTTCACGGCATGAAACTGCTCCACGCCGCCGCCCACTTAATCATGAGCCGGCTGGTTGCTCAGCGAAGACCGGATTTTCTGAACCAGGTTGAATTTTCAGCGCAAAAGGAGCTTACGGAAACCGGCTTTTCAGACTATCTGGAAAAGTTCATTTCGCTGTTCCCTCCTTCCGGAGTATTCACAGGGGAACAAACAAGTAAGGAGTATCTTGTCTCGGCCTCAAACCGCCGGGCCGTTCTGGAAGAATCCCTCTTTGTGTGGCTGCAGAATCAGAATCCCGCACTCGATCAGTTCAGCTTTCTGCTGACCGACGACTCTCTCCGGAACGAGTCCTCGTACCGCACAATCGTACAGACTGTTCTCCATTCCCTCGAGGAAATGGGCCCCATAGGTCCCGGAAATATCAATCCTGCAGAACTTCTCACCATGCCGATACGCCATGCACCCAACTCCCTGCTTGAACAACTGCGCTATATAAGAATGCACTGGGGGGATCTCCTCGAAGGCACACCCTTACTGGAGATGCTTGATAACAGCATCAGCCTTATACAGGATGAGGACACGTGGCTTTTCTTCGAAAAAACCGGTCGGGAAAACCGTGCAGAACATGGAGGGTTCTTTGAAAAACAGGCACAGGCACCTGCCTTCGGCGACCTCGAAAACGAACCCGAGAACTATTCCGCAGACTCGTCATGGATGCCGGAAGTCGTCATGCTTGCCAAAAGCACCTTTGTATGGCTCGACCAGCTGAGCAAAACCTATCGGCGCCCTATCAACCGCTTGCAGGATATACCGGACATGGAACTTGACGTTCTTGCCGAACGGGGGTTCAATGCCCTCTGGCTTATCGGCCTGTGGGAAAGAAGCCCTGCCTCACAGAAAATCAAACAGCTTCAAGGCAATCCTGAAGCCAAGTCCTCGGCATATGCACTTGAGGGTTATACCATCGCCGATGAGCTTGGCGGCCACGAAGGGTATCTGAACCTGCGCCACAGGGCATTGCAGCGAGGGATACGGCTTGCGAGCGACATGGTGCCCAATCACACCGGCCTGGACTCTTCGCTGGTAAAGGACAAACCGGAATGGTTCATGAGCACTCACGAACCGCCCTACCCCTCCTATACCTACAGCGGCCCGAATCTCAGCAATGACCCCAGGTTCGGCATCTTTATCGAAGACGGCTACTGGAATCGCTCCGATGCCGCCGTTACTTTCAAACGGGTAGATTATCAAACCGGTGAAACCCGCTACATCTATCACGGTAACGACGGGACTGCAATGCCATGGAACGATACTGCTCAGCTGAACTTCCTCGATGCCGAGGTTCGCGAGGGGGTTATCCAGCAGATCCTTCACGTTGCAGGAATGTTTCCGGTCATACGCTTCGATGCCGCAATGGTACTTGTAAAGCGGCACATTCAGCGCCTTTGGTACCCGCTGCCCGAACATACGGCAGGCATCCCCTCAAGAAGCTCCCATGCAATGAGCATGGAGGATTTCAACAGGGCCATTCCCGAAGAGTTCTGGCGTGAAGTCGTCGACCGCATTCACGCCGAAGCCCCGGATACCCTGCTGCTTGCCGAAGCGTTCTGGATGCTCGAAGGGTACTTTGTCCGGACACTCGGCATGCACAGGGTCTATAACAGTGCGTTTATGCACATGCTGAAAAAAGAGGACAATGCCGGGTACCGTTATCTGATAAAAAACACTCTGGAATTCGATGCCGGAATTCTGAAGCGATACGTGAATTTCATGAACAATCCGGATGAGGATACCGCGGTCGATCAGTTCGGCAAAGACGACAAATACTTCGGTGTATGCGCAATGATGGCAACCATGCCCGGTCTTCCGATGTTCGGTCACGGGCAGATCGAGGGATTCAGTGAAAAATACGGTATGGAATATGCGCGGGCATACCTCGACGAACATCCTGACGATGAACTGGTAAAAAGACACCAACGGGAAATCTTCCCGCTCCTGAAAAAACGCAGCCTCTTTGCAGGAGTTGAGAACTTTTTCCTTTATGACGTCTACACCCCGGAAGGCAGTGTCAACGAGAATGTTTTCTGCTACTCCAACCGGCTTGGAGCCAACCGTGTACTGGTAGCATACAACAACGTCTGGGAGCAAGCCACCGGTTATGTCAAAACTTCGGTCGGGTTTAAAACAGCATCCGGCATCGAGCAACGCTCACTGTGCGACGGACTTGGTTTAAGCACTGACAATACAACCTCAACCTTTGTCATTTTCCGGGATCATGTTTCGAATATCGAGTTTATCCGGCGGGTCGGCGAGCTGCACGAGCAAGGGCTGCATCTTGTTCTCGGGGGCTACCAATACAACGTTTTTCTCGATTTCAAAGAAGTCCGCCCTTCAAAACTCATGCCTTACGACCGGTTGTGCGATCACCTCAACGGCAGCGGCCATAACTGCATCGACACGGCAGCTCTTGAAATGAGCCTTGCGCCGGTACATGACAGGATAAGCAGTTTCTGCTCTCGGACGAATCTCGATATGCTGCTTGACGTAACCCTCGGTAAAACAAAGCAACGGTCGCTGCTCAACAAATCCCTGTCCGGCCTCCTTGACTTTGTTGCCGGAGAATACGGCCGACTGACCGGACAACCGATAACGGTCCCGCAAGATGCAGCGGAAAATGCATGCGACTACCTCGATCGCGCCCATGCACTCGCATCCCTGCTGCAAAGCCCGGACATCTCGTCCGAACTGAAAAAAAGCCTTGGTATCGAAGCTTCACAACGAAACGGTTTCAGCCACCTTGCGCTGCTATGGATAACCCTTGACTCCCTCGAACGGCTCCTCGAGCAGAACGGGATAGCCCAACAGGGAGTAATCGACGAGTTTCTGATTGCAAAACCTCTGACCCGAATGTTCCGGGAAAATGCCAGACTGAAAAACACACCAGTGGAACAACTGGTCGATCTTTTCTTTTGTCTCTTGAAGATAAAAATGCCGGTAACGTCGGTGCAGAATCCTGAAAAATACCTTGCTGAGAACCTCAGCCTTTTTCTTGCGGACAACAGTACGCCGCAGGCCGCAGCCTTTCTCTCGGTTCAGAAAAAGCATGATAAACGCTGGTTCAGCGCCTCACGCTTCAATTTGCTCTCGTCATGGCTCTTTGCCGTCACCGTGCTGCACGCAAAGTATGGCAGGAAACAGCAACGGGCCTTTGCAAAAAATGAACTGAAAACCTGGCTTGAAGCGCTTGAAGCGATTCGTCAGGATGCCTTCATCAGCGGCTACGAAGCCGGAGCGTTTCTGAAAGTGGTACAAGACCAGGGGATAATCGGTAATCGGAGGAAGACAGTGACTAGTGAATAGTGCTAAGGCAAAGATAGTTGTTGAGAATAAAGTGCCGAGAGCAAAGAGACGAGATTGCCGGTACTAGGTAATGGGTAATCGGAGAAAGATAGTAACTAAGCACTGAAAACCAGTTTGGCAGTTTCTGCATTCAAAATTCTGGATTCCAAATTCCAGACACTTGCTTTCTCCCCATTATTCAATAGTCATTCGTCATTTCCCCTCATTGCTCTGCACTCTCTTTCCTACCACCCGTATTCCAGGTAGACCCTGAAAGTACCGATAACCATAAATGCAAGCACGAGAAGTCCCAGGATGGTGAACAGAGGACTTTTCTCCTCTCTCGATGCCTTTTTGTCCATGAACGGAACAAGAGTCCAGACGATTGCACCGATGGTGAAAATAATGATGGCAAGCAGTTCACCCCCCTCGAATTTCAAATCCTTGAGAAGCTGGAACTGTGCCCAGAAATACCATTCCGGTTTGATGCCGTCCGGTGCGGCCGCAAGCGGATCGGCCTTTACACCGATCTCCCACGGGAACACGACCGCAAGGTAAATCAGGAGCGCAAAACCTATCAGCCAGGCAACGCCGTCTTTAACGATAAAGTCCGGGAAAAACCTGTCATAACCTTTGATAAGTCCCGCTTCCTTGTACCCTATCGGCGATGAGGTACCGAGAACCTGAACAAGGAACAGATGCCCCGAAAGAAAGAGCATGACCAGCCCGGGCAACAGCACCACATGCATGGCGAACATACGGGTAAGGGTTTCACCGCCGACCTCTTCACCGCCGCGAAGCAGTCGAACGATGAACTCCCCGCCCGGAGCAACTTTCGGCACTTCCGTACCGATCTGTGTAGCGAAGTAGGCAAGCTCATTCCACGGAAGCAGGTATCCGGTAAAACCGAAACCAAGCGTGAGTATCAGAAGCACGAAGCCGCTGACCCACATGAGCTCACGGGGTTTGCGGTATGCTTTCATGAAGAAAGTGCTGAACATGTGAATAAACGCCATAAGCACCATGAGGTTGGCCGACCAGGCATGCACCTGGCGAATAAGCCAGCCGAAAGGCACTTCGGTCTGAATGTAAACAAAGCGCGCAAACGCTTCGGCTTCAGTCGGACGGTAGTAAAACAGAAGCAGCAGTCCGGTGATGATCTGAATGGAAAAGAAAAACAGGGTCAGACCACCGAAATAGTAAAAGAAAGACAAACGGTGCTGCGGGACTTCTTTTTTCTTGAGATAATCGATAACCGGGTTCAGAATGTAGAAACGCTCCTGCATCCAGCTTTGCACAGCCCCCCTCTTGTTGTCTTTGAACGGGTTTGTTTCAGCCCGTACCTCGGAAGGCTTGTAGACGCCTCTCTTTGCCGGACCGGCTTTGGCAGGTGCACCGGTTTTTGGTGCAGGAGGGTTCGGCTTGCCCGGAGCTGACGGTTTGGCAGCCGGCGGTTTTGGCTTGTCTGGGACCGACGGTTTCGATGCAGCCGCTTGTATATTGTTGTTTTCTTCAGCCATATTTCTTGACTCCCGTGTTGTTCAAGTAGTTTAATTATGCTTTCGAAATCACCAGATCGTCACCATCGACCCTGACGTTATAAGGAGCCAAAGGTAAAGGCTGAGGGCCTGAAATAATCTGGCCGTTGTCTTCGTATCTGGCACCGTGACATGCACAGTATATGATGTCTTCATCGGCCTTCCACTGAACAAGGCAGCCGAGGTGCGTACAAACGGCACTCACAGCCGAAAGTTTGCCGCCGTTGTTAACGACGATAACCTTGTCCTTGTTGAACTGAAAAATCTTACCGGTGTCGGGAGGCACTTCGGATACCTTGCCGACAACGACCTCGTCTTTTTCCTTTACTTCCTTTTCAGCCGGAGGGATAATGTATTTAACGACCGGGTAGAGCGCACCTGCCGCCACGACCGCTCCGATTCCCCCAACGGTTTTTCCGAGAAAATTGCGGCGCTCGAAATCGATACCCTCAAGTGACGCATCCCTCGCTTTACCGCCGGGAACAGCCCCGGAAGATTGATCGGCAGCGCCTCCCTGAAGCGAATTCAGCCTTTTAGGGCTTTTGAAACTACTGTTTTGAGCCATTACTCCCTATCTCCTTTTTTATAACTTCCAGGCCCCCTGAAACAAGGGCGCCTCTATTTATTAATAAATAAAGAGAGGCGCCCGCAAGTATTATCCATGAGAACCTTTGTATTAAGCGTGCAAACATTCTCTTCTTAACCGAGACATCTGTTTTCCCGGAACCCGTTGCCGGCCTTTTGCCCCGTCGGTCGTAAACGAGGTCGAATTTAAAAATTTTCAGCGTTTAAACCAATGCAGCCAGGTTTTGAAAAAATTATACCTGTCGTACATTCCCGACTTGACCCCGTCACGCCAGACTCTGCACCGGATAAAAAATCTCAGCACCGGTAATTTGAGACGTCCGGGACTGAGAAACTCGGATATCCCCCTCAGCTCGACGTGGTTCCGGCCATCCTTGTGCAATACTATGCCCGAGCCATATCGTAAATAAAAAGGACCGGAATCAAGCACCTGCTCCTGCTCTATCTCCATACGGAAATCATCGCGGGAAAAACGCAGATTCCGGTTGTGAACCGGAGCAAACAAACCCCGCCGCAGCCCGGACGCTTCAACCCCGAGACCTTCATGCACCATCAACTCTCCGGCCGCATTGTCATGCAGCATACAGAGGGCAAGCGGCCTGTATCCCGAGTTTTTAAAAAAAATCACATAGTAGACAAGATCGTACTTGTCGGAAAAAGCCCTACCCCAGTACCATGCATTGATATATTCATGCACCGGCATGATGCCAAGATTATGGTCGTGGTAACCTTTTGCACGAACCGTGATAGTACGGCTCTTTTTTTTCAGGGTATCTTCCACAACCAGGGAACCGGCAACATCCGCTCTCGGCAACGTAAGCAGCCATTCGTGACGGGGAGCCCTTCCGTTGTTATTCACATCGGATTTGCTGTACGAATAACGGTGCTTAACCGTAAACAAAATCTTCGCAGTGACTTTCTGGTGACGGGCAGGATGGTCAAAAGCTATTTCCAGGACATAAGACTGCTCCCCGCCGTCATAATAGAAACGGTTGTTCTCAAACCGTACATCGATATCGTTCCCTGAACTGTCAAATAGCGCAGAAGGTCCTTCCTTGATGAAATTGACGGATTCACGTCCGTTTTCATAGAGCTGAAAACTGAACGCTGCATAATCGAGGGCTTTTGGCGGGTCTGAACCGTTTTCTTTCCAGTCCAGATAGTGATCCATGTAATAGGGTGAAAACGCAAAGCCGGCAAACCAGATACAGACAAGCGACATGCCTTGGTCCTGGTCTTCGGCATCGAAATACCACCACTCATAAGAACCGGGCTCCTGAAGATTATGCCAGATATCCCGACCTAACTCTGTGGAAATATTCATACCTGAGTTGAGCGTTTCAAATTGTGCCGACTACCTGTTTACAAGTCCAGCCAAAACAATGCCTTGGCTGCTATGGCCCATGACCGGAAAGTTTCTCCGTCAGTATGTATGAACAAAACAAAAATACGCACAATTTGCAATCCTGATATGTCGGGATGCCTGAACAATCCTTCAATCCAGGGCGCCGGAAAGAGAAGAAGAGACTTCCTGCCTGTTTTGCCGGTTTGCTATTGTATTCTGAAAAAAGAAGATATGAAAAGCTTGGGGCTTCAACTGACAGATATCAGGGCACCGTCACCTGGTGGACAGAGAGGGAATCGAACCCCCGACACAAGGATTTTCAGTCCTTTGCTCTACCAACTGAGCTATCTGTCCTTGAAACGTGACAGCAAATATAAAGATAGCGGGGAAAAAGTCAAAAGTAAAAATTCAAAAGGCAAAAAGGTCGATATCACGTCTTGTGCTGGGAGAAGGACAGTAAATCGTGATTGGTGACTGGTGGAGAAGATAAGAGGACTCCGAGAAGATTTTACTATTGACATATTGCCTTCTTCCCTTCCATTATTCATTCGACAATAGGACAATAGTCATTTGTCAATAGTCACTTCCCCTCATTGCTTAACACCTAGCACCTAACATGTAACACAATCTCCTGGCTGCTGTTTTGCCTTTTGACCTTTGCCTTCTCTACCCCCATTACTCAATAGACAATAGTCAATTGTCATTCGCCATTTGTCATTTAATCAGTCCCTGATAACAATGCCTCTGGTGTTCAAGCCCTCTTCATTCTGCTTCGGGGCATTGACAGTCTCGATTCCCTTCTTGAGTCTGCGCAGAACAGTCTCTTTGCCGAAAACTTCAAGCATATGGTACAAGCTGGGACCGAATCCGACACCGGAGGTCAGTATTCTGAGGGGATGGATCAGAAATGCCGGTTTTTTTCCCCTCGGCGCCACAAAGTCCTTGAGCACCGCTTCGAGGTTATCGGCACTGAAATCATCGGTTTTTTCAAGCAGGGCAATGAACTCCCTGAGCAATGTATTGGTATCGGCAGCCCATCGCTTCTGCACCGCCTTTTCATCATACGCATCGGGGTCGAAAAAGAAGTAGCTCGAAAAGGTGACGATTTCATGTTCGAAGTTGACCCGCTCCCTCATGAGATCTATAACCCGACCAAGGTATTCATCGCTTGAAATGCGGTCGACATCCATGTCGGTGCCTCTTTTCTCAAGCTCATCCTGCAGCAGAGGCTTGATGGCGCTGATGATTTTTTCCTGCGGACGGCTCTTGATGTACTGCTTTTCAAGCCACCCAAGCTTTTCAACGTTGAACACCGCACCTGCTTTGCCAATCCGTTCGAGACTGAAGGTTTCCTCAAGCTCTTCGAGACTGTACACTTCCCTTTCGCAACCTTCACCTTCATTCCATCCAAGAAGAGCCACGAAGTTAATGATAGCTTCAGGGCTGTATCCCTTTTTGATAAAATCTTCAACAGCAACATCTCCCTGACGCTTGCTGAGCTTCGACCGGTCCGGATTGAGCAGAAGCGGCAAATGAGCCGCCCTGGGAGGCTCCCATCCGAAAAATTCATAGAGCAAAAGATGTTTGGGCATTGAAGACAGCCACTCTTCACCCCGGATAACGTGACTGATCTCCATGAGATGATCATCGATTACACTTGCAAAATGATAGGTAGGAAAACCGTCGGATTTCATAAGCACCTGATCGTCAACGGTCGCCGAATCAAACTCGACCGGCCCACGGACAATATCATCGAACATGATGGATATGTAATCGGGCACCTTCATACGAACCACATAAGGCGCCCCCTCTTTCATCTTTTTCCTGGTCTCGCTTTCCGGCATCGTGCCGCCCATATCTTCAGGCAGCCACTTACGGTTGTACTTGGGCTGCAGCCCCTGTTTCATCTGAAGCTTGCGATTTTCTTCCAGTTCCTCGGCAGTCGAAAAACAACAGTACGCACTTTTCCGATCCAGAAGCTGCTGGCAGTACTGCTGATAGATACCAAGCCTCTCGGATTGCACGTATGGACCGAAATTACCGCCGTGAATAAAGCTTTCATCGGGAACAATTCCGGTCAGCTCAAGAGTTCTCAGCAAACTTTTATCGGCACCCTCCACTTTACGCGCCTGATCGGTGTCTTCGATTCTCACAATGAAGTCACCGTTCATTTTTTTTGCATAGAGATAATTATAAAGGGCTGTACGCAGTCCCCCCACATGAAGATACCCGGTAGGTGATGGTGCAAATCGTGTTCTTACCCGCTGACCTGGAGCTGTTTGCATCATGACGTTAGACTATAATGATATTGACCGGAAGACCGCCACAAAACGCATACCTGTGCCATCCATTTTGCAAGGTGTCCTGATGATATGTTTTCCGGTGTGTAAAGGCAATGAATTTAAAAAAAAGTACCTGTTATTCCTATAGCACAGGGAAGTGGTGTTGAGTGTTGAGTGCTAAGGAGAAGATAACAGGATGTTGATTTGTTGAATCGTTGAGGTGTTGAATTGTTTAATTTAATTGAGGAGTAAGGACTATGAACTTTGTGCGCAGGAGCAAGTATATGATTGTGATGAAGGCTGGGTGTTAGGAAGAAGATAAGAGAAGGCGGGAGCTGGAGAGACAGGAGGACGAGGGGACGAGATTTATCGGTAATGGGTAAAAAGATAGGGGTCGGGGGTCCTGGCTCCTACTTTGCCTTCTCTCCTTCCATGAGTCGTTTGTCATTCCGGATTCAGGATTCCAAAGTATTCCTGAGCACTTAGAGAAATGGAGCTTCGGGATAAACTTTTAATGTTCGCGTATAGTTTTACTTTTAATTACTTTAAAAAAGACAAGTTACCTTGACCTTACAACAGAACATCAACACAAATGGCCGATAAAGAGGGCAAAAAACGTCAGGCAGAAAACAAATTCAAACCGGTGAAAGATCAGGATCCCGATTCCGGCGGATGGTTCGGAGGAGGAGGAAAAGTGGAGGGTTCGAGAGAACGGTTCCCGAGGATTTTGATCTATATCATGCTGTTTCTCGTGTTCATATTTGTATTTCAGAGATTCTTCGTACAGGATGACTCGAGAGAAATCACCTACAATGAGTACCGCAAAGTACTTGGTCAGGACCAGCTTGTCTCGATTACGGTTGAAACCGCCCCTGACAGATCCGCCCTGTTAAAAGGTACCCTGAAAAAGCCCGTAATGCTTCAGCTGATCGACGGCTCTACGGTCCAGGTTGACCGGTTTGTCACCAGAATTCCTGAATTCTCGATCGAACAAGCAAACATACTCGCTGAAAAAGGCATCGAAGTAAAGGTTCGTGAAAGCACGAACGACTTCAACAATTTCCTGATTCTGCTCGCGCCATGGCTTATTTTTGCGGCAATATATTTTTTCATCTTCCGCCGTATGTCGATGCAGAACGGTGGAGTTCAAAAAAACATTTTCGCTTTTGGCAAAAGCAAAGCCAAACTGATGAGCGACTTCGATGTCAAGACCACTTTCGAAGATGTTGCCGGCGTCGATGAAGCTGTCGAGGAACTGAGAGAAACGGTAGACTTCCTCATGAATCCTGACAAGTATCAGCAAATAGGCGGAAAGATCCCCAAAGGCGTTCTTCTCCTGGGTCCTCCGGGCACCGGGAAAACGCTGCTTGCCAAAGCCATTGCCGGAGAAGCCAAAGTTCCGTTTTTCTCCATATCCGGCGCGGATTTTGTCGAGATGTTTGTCGGTGTCGGTGCAGCAAGGGTTCGTGACCTGTTCGAGACAGCCAAGAAAAATGCACCCTGTATTGTCTTTATCGACGAGATCGACGCTGTCGGAAGGAGCCGCGGCGCCGGGCTTGGTGGGGGACACGATGAACGTGAGCAAACGCTGAACCAGCTTCTTGTCGAAATGGATGGCTTTACAACAAAGGATAACGTTATCCTTATTGCAGCAACCAACCGCCCGGATGTTCTCGATACCGCCCTGCTGAGGCCGGGAAGGTTCGATCGTCAGATCACCATCGACAAACCCGACATCCGCGGGAGAGTCGCCATACTCAAGATCCACTCCCGTAAAACACCTTTGGCACATGACGTCGATATCGAAAAAATAGCGCAGAGTACCCCGGGTTTTTCAGGGGCCGACCTTGCAAACCTTATCAATGAAGCTGCCCTTCTGGCTTCACGCGCGGGGCGCAAGGACATCTCGCTGAAAAATTTCGAAGAAGCGAGAGACAAAATACTGATGGGCCCCGAACGAAGAAGCATGTACATCTCGGACGAACAGAAAAAAATCACCGCCTACCACGAGTCAGGCCATGTTCTGGTTGCAAAGTTCACCAAAGGGTCCGACCCGATTCACAAGGTAACCATCATTCCGAGAGGACGCTCTCTGGGACAAACGGCATATCTCCCGGAAGAAGACCGCTACACACAGGATCGTGACAACCTTATCGCGATGATAACCTATGCACTTGGCGGAAGAGCGGCTGAAAAGCTTGTTTTCAATCAAACCAGTACAGGGGCGGAAAATGATATTGAGCGGGCAACGGAAATTGCCCGCAAAATGGTGCGCAACTGGGGCATGAGCGAAAAACTCGGCCCGATCAACTACGGGAACGGCCATAAGGAGGTATTTCTGGGCAAAGACTATTCTCACGTGCGCGAATACAGCGAGGAAACAGCTTTACAGATCGATGTTGAAGTACGCAATATCGTCACGGAGTGCATGGAAAACGCCAAACGTATCCTTTCCGAGAAAAAAAACCTGCTCGACGCCCTTGCTGCTGCTCTTATAGAAAAGGAGATTTTGAGCAACGAGGAGATAGATGCAATTATCGAGGCAGGCAGCGGCGTGGCACCGGCCTCCTAGGAGAGACGAGAGTTTGGGTACTGGGTACTATGGGGAAGATAGCAGGTTGTTGATAATTAAGGAGTAAGGATTAGCGCACTTCGTGCGCAGGAGTAAGTATAAGATTGGGCTGAGGGGAAGATAAGGAGGAGACCGGAGAGCGGGGAGAATTTACTATTGAATATTGAATAATGACTATTGAAAAAGGGATGAAGCAAGAATTCCAGCTTCCAGATTCCTCCATTGCCCCTCATTATTCATTTGACAATAGTCATTTCCCTTTGCCGATTATCCAAATGTCCAATTCGTGCTACTTCGTGGACAGTCAATCCGTATTCTGGATTCAGGATTCTTGCTTCCTTCCTGACACTTAGCTTCAATCACTGCTTCTCGCAGAGGCACAAAGCAGGTTAACATTTTACTGGAGAAACAGGTCATGCAGATTTTCTGGATGTTGCTCACCGGGTTGGCTGCCGGAGTCCTTTCAGGGATGTTTGGAGTAGGCGGGGGCCTCATTATTGTCCCGTCGCTTGTCCTGATTATGGGTTTCACCCAGCATACCGCTAACGCAACCTCCCTGGTTGCACTGCTTCTTCCGGTGGGCATTCTCGGTGTACTGGAGTATTACCGGGCAGGGAAAATAACAACCGAACACCTCTGGTTCGGTGTCATCATTGCGATCGGACTTTTTGCCGGGGCATTCTTTGGAGCAAAAATCGCAACGTCGCTGACAAACGAGATGCTCCGGAAAATTTTTGCTGTGTTTATTGGAATTGTTGCGGTAAGAATGTGGTTACAATAATTATTGGTAACGTTATCTAACCTTAGAACTTAAGCACTATGGGAAACACAACAACGACAAAAGCAGATCTTGTTAATACCATCTCTCACAGGACCGGGTTGACCAAGCATGAAACCGAATCGGTAGTTGATTGTCTTTTCGAAAGCATCATCGACTCTTTGAAAACCGGAAAACGGATAGAGATCAGGGGATTTGGATCATTCAATATCCGCTATAAAAATCAGAGGCTTGCCCGCAATCCCCGGACTGGCGAAAAGGTCTCTGTTGATGCCAAGAACGTCCCGACGTTCAAGATATCCAAGGAGTTCAAGCATGCAGTCAGCCAAAGCCTCAAGGTGTAAGAGAGGGAAACATCTGGTATAACGTAACGCATGATTTGCACAGGGGCAGCTTGCTTGCAGGAAATTGCAGGCATAAAAAGCAAGAAGCAGAAGAAAAAAGAGGACGGACAGGGCACAGTTACAAGTAAAACGGGTCTTCGACCAGCTCAAATTCAATGATGTGCCTGTTCGTAAAACAGACCTTGATGTAATGCCTGTTTTCTTCGTTGAAAATATCCGCACCTTTTTCAGCCGCATGCATTATGATATGGCCCTTGCTTCGGCCAAGCTCCTTACGGATATCTCCACCCTTTCTGAACACGAGGTTAGTATACCGCTCCCTTTCCCGAACCGCAAGCTGGCCGTTGCCTTCGCAAAAATCGGTCAAAAGATCAGGGACTGCAAGCAGCGACATTTCTTTCCCGATCCAAACGCTGAGCAGCTCGAGGTGGAAAGGCAGAAAAACCGAATTCCTGAAAATCAACCCTTTTTCACCATCTTTTACTGCCTGGACAAAACCTTTCATAGCTTCAATCCTCCTAAAGATTAAAAAACACCCACCATATCACGGCAAAAATAGGCAACAGTATCGGCAACGAATATTTGTAAACATACTCAACGAAACTCGGGACGTCAACATCAGCCTGTTCGGCAATATTTTTAACCATGAAGTTCGGAGCATTGCCGATATAGGTCATTGCGCCGAAAAATACTGCAGCAACCGATATGGCAAGAAGATAGACATCCGAGGAAACATCGGTCGTTACCGGAGAGGGAATACCATCGGCAAAGCTGCGTACAGCCTCTACGGAATCGATGTCCGAGCCGAATTTACCCATCGAGCCTGCCAGGAAGTTCAGATAGGTCGGAGCATTGTCAAGAACCCCCGACAAAAATCCGGTCAGCCAGTAAAAACGTGAAACCGAAAACTCTGCTGCATGTGACTCTGCATAAGCCTCGATAAGCTCAAGTGCCGGAATCATGGTTGCAAAAATCCCGATAAAGAGAAATGCAACCTCCTTTATCGGCTCAAAATTGAATTCATTGCCTTGCATCGCTTCATGGTCCGCTGTCTTGTAAGCGGCAAACGCAACAGCAAACATGATGACTTCACGGATTCCGAAAGGAACATGCAGCATGTCCTGCAGACTCGGAAAACCGGGTATAACCGCAGGGTCCATGAACACCGAGACAATAATTACCGCAAGAAAAATAAAACTGCGTGAACCTTTGATCTCCAATGGCTTTCCCGCATGTTTTTCAAATTCTTCCGGAACATTTCCTTTACCGGCCATAGCGTCAAGCACCATAAAGAACCCTATCAGCACCAGTACCGTTATCAGCCAGATATGCCATATCTCTTTCAAAATCCAGAAAAACGGAACCCCTTTGAGAAACCCGAGGAAAAGAGGCGGGTCACCGATCGGGGTCAGGCCGCCACCGACATTGCTGACCAGAAAAATAAAGAAAACAATATGAAAGGGCTTGAGACGACCCTCGTTTATGCGCATATAAGGACGGATCAGCAACATTGACGCACCTGTTGTTCCTATGACATCGGCAAGCATCGATCCGAAAAACAGCAGGCCGCCGTTTACAAGCGGTCTGCCGCGGGTGCCTATTTTGATGAGAATGCCTCCCGAGACGATAAAAAGCGATGAGATAAGAGCGATAAACGAAATATACTCTTCAAGGGTATGCAGCAAAACGTGCGTGCCGTTGTCCATGAAGAAAGCGTAAAACACCGCGACAATCCCGCCCAGCCCCACCGCTACCTTCGGGTAATGACGCTCCCAAAAGTGGTGATAAAAAAGAGGACCTGTGGCGATCATGAGAAGCATTATGACAAAAGGAATAACCATCCAGACCGGAGGAAGGTGGATAACTTCCTGCAAGACATGACCGCCAGCGGTATGAGCCGCTTCGACAGCTTCAGAGGCATAGAGAACAGTACTGAAACCGACCAGCATTCCTATAGATGCAATGACCGGCAAAAACAGAGAACGCAGCAGCGAGTTTTTCATACTCTTTATTCCCCTTCGAACTCAGTAAGGCAATAAAGTTTGTAGCCTTTGCTCTCAAGTTTTTTCTGACCTCCGATATCGGGAAGATTGACGATAAATGCCATTTCAGCAATGACACCTCCCACTTTTTCGACGAGCCCGGCTCCTGCAAGAGCTGTTCCACCGGTGGCCAGCAGATCATCAACAAGAAGAACGCGGGTTCCTTTTTCAAGAGCATCGATATGCATCTCGACTTTGTCCATACCGTATTCAAGCTGATACTCCTGATCGACCACTTCGCCGGGAAGTTTACCGGGTTTCCTGATTGGCACAAATCCTTTTCCAAGAGTATAGGAAAGCGCTCCACCTATGATAAAACCTCTTGCTTCCATGCCTATAATCACATCAAAATCAACTCCATTCTCGATATAATGCTGCGTGAGCTGGTCGATAACAAGCCTGAATCCCACCGGGTCTTTGAGGAGAGTGGTAATGTCGCGGAACATGATTCCTTTTTTCGGGTAGTCGGGAATGGTGCGTATGCGGGATTTAATAGCCATTGGAGTAGTTGTTTAGACAGGTTAAAAAATCAGAAAAACTCTCGGCAAAAACGGATATTCCGACAAAACAGCCCCTAAATTACAAATCTGCCTTCTAAAAACAAACCTGCATCCATATTTTCGATCGAAACCGTCCTCTCCTTTCCCACAAGCTTCAAAGGATCGTAACTGCTCGAAACAGTAACGTTTACCCGCAAATAATTGCCTGAATAGCCTGAAAGGGTCCTTTCCCCGCTTTCCGCAGTGCTGCATTCTTCAAAAAGCACATCGAGCTTCTTTCCAACGTACTGTCTGGCAAACTCGCGATGTTTCGTTTCAGCCAGTTTCAGGAGCTGGCTGCTTCTTGCGCGGGCCGTTTCGGAAGGAACTTTTTTACGCCGGCCTGACGACACCTGTTCTTCAAGCGCCGTTCCCGGCCTGACAGAACAGGTAAACACATGCAGGTACGCTGCAGGCAGGGTCTCGAGGAACCGGAACGTAGTCCGAAAATCCGCCGCGGTTTCACCCGGATATCCTGTGATGACATCGGCACCAACGGCACAATCGGGTATTGCTTCTACCGCTTTCAGCAAGCGCTCCCTGTACCCTCCGGAAGTGTAGCGGCGCCTCATCGCCGCCAGTATATCATCCGAACCCGACTGAAGCGGAAGATGAAAGTGAGGCATGATCTTTGACGAAGACGCAACAGTTTCGATCAACCGGTCACTGAGGATATCCGGCTCAATCGAGCTTATCCTGATTCTACCCGTATCGATAGCATCCAGTCCCTGAAGCAGCTCGACAATAGTTGCCGACCCGCTACGGTAGTCTGCAATATTGACACCGGTCAATACAATTTCACGATATCCTGCTGCAGCAAGCCTGGCAGCGCCCTCCATAACCTTCTCAAAAGGGACGGATCGGGATCTTCCCCGGGCAAGCGGGATGGTACAGTAAGCACAGCCATAATCACATCCGTCCTGAATTTTCAGAAAAGCACGTGTTCTTCCCGATGCCCTGTCATACAGCAGCGAATGAGCCGGAACAGCCTCTTGCATTGCTCCCAAAGAGGATACTTCCCTGTATATCGCTCTTTCGGAATCAGATATATATTTTTTTGTTATAAACTTTTCATGAAATCCAAGAATAACATCAACCCCACTGATAGTCTCAATGGTGTCAGGGCTCAATTGTGCATAGCACCCAACCACAGCAATTCTGCTTTGCGGATACCTTTTTATCATTTTCCTTATCTGCTGCCTTGACTTCTGTCCAGCCTGACCAGTCACGGCACAAGTATGTATAATGACAAGATCCGGTGTTTCACCGCCGGCTGCTATCTTCCAACCGCTTTGAAAGAAACCTTCAAGTATCGCCGAAGTTTCCGCATAGTTGAGTTTGCAACCAAGTGTTTTGATCAGAACACGTTTTTTTTTCTTTTCCTCATTCATAGCGGCACTCGCAACGAATATTGCAAATCAACAATTAAAATCATAAATACACATATATTTTACAGCACAATACACAACCACTTTTAAGGACATCTTTATTTATTCCGCGATTCATTTGCCTTGTTATCCCGGCAAGTCGGGATCAAAATCGTCATGAGGCTGTCGTCAGTCATCCCCGGGCTCACTCCGTTCGCCTTGCACTTGGATGAAGTTTTTCGATCACTTTTTCCCAGCTATTTACCTCACCCAATAGTCATCATAGATAACGTGTATTTCTTCACTCATAAAAAAGAACAAACATATTGTTTCCATATATCATTTCTTTTATATTTAAGCTGTGAAGATATAGTATTTATGAATAACAATAAAACGGACACACGAAATGAGCATAAACAAACGAGATGTGGCCACGCCTGACAAGTATGACCTTTTTATTCAGAGAATCGATCAGTTTCAGTCACTTGTTGAAAAAAAGAAAGAACTACAGGATTCCATTGCCCGGGTACAGAGCGAATACGAAGAACGTATTCGACCCATAGAAAATGAACTTGCCGTTGTGATAAAAAAGCTTGACCAAAACCTTTCCAAGCTTGAAGCCGGAACGGACGTAACAAGCGTTACAGGCGGCTACACGAAGTACGGCAGGGGTCAGCTTGGAGAGGCCATCAAGAATCTTCTCCGATCCAACCCATCGAGCACGTTCAAGCCAAAAGAAATTGCAGATGCCCTGAACACCAAAGGCACGGCTGTGAGCCTGTGGTTCAATAAATACGGCACTGCAGATCCTGAAATCGAACGCATCCCTGCCGGCAAAGGCGGCAAGCGCTTCGTTTACAAAATCAAATAAATTTTTCCCCCGTCGCGTCTGTTCTTTCTATGCCATAAAAAAGGCGGCCAACCGGCCGCTTTTTTTATCCCTCAAAATAGCCGCATAACAATGGCCTCTCTTCCTATTATCCTTCATTATTCATTAGGGCACCTCTAAAAACTTATTGCGCGTCTCGATTGCTGCGTTGGGTGGTGCTCGAAATCCTCACGTACAATTAGTACGCTCCGGTTTCTGCGCTCCATCCGCCGTGCACTCGAACCGCTCATGACACTTTTTAGAGATGCCCATTAGTCAATTTTCAATAGTCACCTCCTTCCTGGCTCCTGGATTCTTGATTAAGAATTCCGGCTTCTGGCTTCCAAATTCCGAACCTCCCTTTCAGTACCCCAAATTCCGCTTGTTTCTGAAAAAGTTCAACGCGAGAGCAACCATTACCATGTTGCCCAGAAGTGAAGACCCTCCGTAAGAAAGAAACGGTAGAGGGACACCTATAACAGGAAAAAGACCAATGGTCATTCCGATATTGATCATGACGTGAACCAGCCAAAGAGAAACAAAGCCGACCAGCGTCAGTTCGACAAATTTGTTTTTGATAACACTTACGAGCCAGAGCATTCTCAGCAACAGGGCAAGAAAAAGACCGAGCAAGAGTATGCTCCCGACCAACCCCATCTCTTCACCGATAACGCAGAAAATAAAATCAGTCCACTGTGCCGGGATAAAACGCAATTGCGTCTGTGTTCCTTCCAGGAACCCTTTTCCGAATATTCCCCCGGAGCCTATCGCAATTTTCGCCTGCAGGGCATTGTAACCCGCCCCTTGAGGATCCGACATCGGGTCCAGGAAGGTTTGAATACGCTTCATTTGATGAGGCTGCAAAATATCCGCAGCAAAACGGAAAGTGAAAAGACCACCCATAAAACCGCAAAGCGAGACAACAAGCTGCGAAAAATGAAACCCTTTACGAATAAAAACAAGCAGCACAAAAATAATTATCGTAAGCGCGACAAGCATATAAATATTGAAAAAACCCACCACGGTAAGAAGGAAAGGGGTAACCATCAAAAGCAAATAATACACATTGAACCCTGCCATAATCATTACCGGAAAAATAAAGGAAAGATAGGTCAGTGTCGTACCCATGTCGGGTTGAAGCATGACGAGACCTGCCGGCACCAGAGCAATAGCAATCGCCAGAAAAACATCATTGAGAGAGTTTATATCCGTATTGTCACTCGAAAGATATCTGGCAAGAGCAAGAATAGTGGTAACTTTTGCAATCTCCGACGGCTGTATACTGACAAATCCTATACGTACCCAGCTTGTAGCGCCTGATACCTTTGTTCCGAAAAACAACACCAGCACCAACAAAAACAAACCTGCAATATATAAACCATAGGAATACTCCATTATCTTTCGGTAATCGGTATAATAAATAAGAGCCATAACGATCAGACCAATCCCAAACCATGCAAGTTGTTTATAGAAAAGATCTATCGCGCCTACCCCGTTACTGGCACTGTATATTGCAAGAAGGCCGAAAATCACAAGGCCTGCCATAAATCCGAACAACCAGACATCAAGTTTGTTGTAGCGATTAGCCATACCGTCCCTCTGATCAAAAATCGAAATAGTGTTGATTTGTTGAACTGTTGAGTCGTTGAATGAAGAATTCCGAATTCAGAAGCCGGAATCAAGACATTCGTCCCTGCTCCTTAATCCTTCCCTTTTTTACCATAAATTTTTAGTATAGTACAAGCATTCCATAAGCGCCCAAACCATTAATTCATGTTCAAGGAAACAGCTTTCGCCTGCGGGTATGCGGCTATTGTCGGCCCTCCGAACGCGGGTAAATCAACTCTGCTCAACAGGCT
>JAKSDC010000182.1 GCA_022360275.1 Chlorobiales bacterium | reverse complement strand
GTGCTCGAAATAATATTGGTGCATAAGAAGCTGGACCTGAAACAGGTTCAACTCATTGGTTATAACATTCAGATAATCAACTTCATTGGCTTCGTAGCTCCTCCTTGAAGAGATCAGGGCCGCTTCAGACTCAGGAACAATACGCGAATGATACAGTTCATACTGCTCTTTACGCTGCGCGACTTCGAAAAAAAGTTTTTCAACCTGATAGATTGTTTCCTGTACCAACGCCTCTTTCTCCTTTTTTGCCGCTGTAACCAGATAACGGGTTTGTTCCACCCTTTTATCCTGCTTGCGTGTAGTCCAGACAGGAATATTGATACTTACTCCTGCGGAGAAAAAATCTTCCCCGAGAACAGGCCCTTCTATGGCATTACTGCGAATACGGTAGCCTGCCGAAAAATCAAAGTCCGGCAAAAGCTCCTTTCTTGCCAGCTTGTGCCGGTACTCGGCTTCGTCGATCACTTTATCAGCTCTGTTAAGCCAGTGTCTTGAGTGCCGCGCAATGCTCCGAAGATCCTCCAACCCGTAGGGAACACCGGTAAGCGTCTTTTTTGAAACGACAACCTTCAAAGGAGTCCTTGCGGGACGGTTCAACAGGGTATTGATGCGTGATGCAAGTTTGTCTGCCATCCTATCCTGGCGGATCAGCCGTTCATGCACCTTGGACAACTCGACCTTGGTCTTGAGAACATCCTGCTGCGGAACCTCTCCAACAGCATATTTCGCTTCCAGCGCTTTGGTCAAAGCCTGTAAACGGCCTATCGTTTTCCGGCTTATATCCGCCGCACTCAGGGTGTAGCTGTAATCATAAACAGCCCCTTTGAACTCGGCCACAAGCTGGTTGAGCTGTTCGAGATACTCTTCCGCCGCCTGAACCGCTCTGGACTCGGCAATTTTTTTCTTCAGGCGCAGCTTTCCCGGAAAAGGCACTCTCTGCCTCAGATAGATCTGCATACCGGTCATGGGGGTACGGCTTAACGAAGGATCGCCGACAGGGATGTTACTTGCTTCAAAACTCAACCGGGGGTCATCCGGAGCAGAAGCTTGAGGAATAAAGGCACGGGAAGCATTGATTTTTGCAACAAGGCTTTGCAGCTGAGGATTATGCTCGAGCAACTCTTCAACGAGGCCATCCAGATTCTTTTCGCTGTAATCCCTATCCGGCTGCGCAATACCATAGACGCCGGTATCCTGCACCTTTTGCTCGCCCATTGCAGGCTGTATAGATACAACACAACAAAAAACAAACACTTCAGCGAAACATACGTTCCGGAATATCACTTTCATCAACCCCTGTTCCACCTGTACCTAAACCTGATAATAAGTAATTACTCTTGCCTTTACTTTTCTACGCCACTGTTCTCATCAGCCGTTCTGAAAGAAAATGTAACAATTGTTATAATGCAAATGGATAATGATTCGTTCACACCGATCATCGTAGTGACGGGAATCCTCTTATCGACACAGACAAAAATAACCGTCCAATGAACCACCTTTTTTTCCGAAACCTTTCAATCTTAATTCTTGCCTCTTCATCCTGAAATCCGGTCGGAACTCCACGTTTTTTTGTTACATTCGGAAAGTAACGCAATACGATACTGTGCAAGTATAGGAGACATGAAAGAAACTATTTACAACAACTTGCGGAATGTCCGCGAAGCAAGCAGAAAACTCTGTACACTCCCGGACAGTACTATTAACAACATCCTGATCGATCTTGCGGATCATATACCCGGCGGTTCTGACGCTATTCTCGAAGCCAACCGTAAAGACCTCGACAGGATGGACCCTGACGACCCCAAATATGACAGGCTTTTACTCAATGATTCGCGCCTTGAAGCCATTGCCGGCGATATACGCAATGTAGCGGACCTTTCGTCACCTGTCGGCAGGATCCTTGAAAAAAGAACATTGCCGAACGGACTGAGTTTGAAAAAAACAACCGTCCCTCTCGGTGTCGTTGGCATCATTTATGAATCGAGGCCCAATGTGACGTTCGATGTCTTTTCACTCTGCCTGAAATCCGGAAATGCTACCGTACTGAAAGGCGGGAGCGATGCCATGTACTCGAACATCGCGATTGTCAAGCTTATTCATGATGTTCTTCGCAAGCATACCATAAGCCCCGACACGTTATACCTGTTACCTGCCGAGCGTGAAGCAGCTGAAATCATGCTCAATGCGGTCGGGCACATCGATGTAATCATCCCCAGAGGAAGTCAGCAGCTCATTGATTTTGCCAGAAACAAATCATCCGTCCCAGTCATCGAAACCGGCGCCGGTATTGTACATACCTACTTCGACAGAAGCGGTGATCTTCAAATGGCAAAAGACATTGTCTTCAATGCAAAAACAAGACGGCCAAGCGTCTGTAATGCACTTGATACGCTGATCATTCACAAGGAACGCCTTGAGGATCTTGCTTCCATTGCGGAACCTCTTGCTGAAAAAAAGGTAACACTGTTTGCTGACACAGATGCTTACCCCGCACTGCTCGGCCGCTATCCTTCCGAGCTTCTGCAAAAAGCCGGGGAAAAACATTTCGGAACAGAATTCCTTTCACTGAAAATGTCCGTAAAAACAGTCGGAAACCTTGACGAAGCCCTGGAGCACATAGCGCGGTACAGCTCCATGCACAGCGAAGCGATTGTAGCTTCGGATCCTGCCGTCAGGGAGGAATTTCTCAAACGGGTCGATGCGGCAGTGGTTTACGCCAACACCTCTACAGCATTTACCGATGGAGCACAGTTCGGCCTCGGTGCGGAAATAGGAATCAGCACCCAAAAGCTTCACGCCCGCGGCCCCATGGCTCTCCAAGAACTGACAAGTTACAAGTGGGTCATCGAAGGAGAGGGCCAGACAAGGCCATAAGTATAGTGTTGATTTGTTTAAAGAAAAGTCTTCTACGGAGACCAGAAAAACATTCTCCGTCAGTTTTCAGATGGAAATCTGCAAATGATTATATATCATTTCGATTCAACAGATAAACAAATCAACAGCTCTTTCTGAATGCTTGAAGCTCGCAATATCTATAAATCATACACGCTTCCCGGACAGAAAAGTATAGAAATTCTCCGGGGCATTGACCTGACTGTGAGCGAAGGAGAGATGATAACGGTGGTCGGCGCTTCCGGGAGCGGCAAAACAACCCTGCTCAACATACTCGGGACACTCGACACCCCCGACAGCGGCGAGATCATGTTCATGGGGGAAACCGTATTCCGCGGCAAGCGATACACGCTTTCTCAAAAAGCACTTGCCGGTTTCAGAAACAGAAAAATAGGTTTTGTGTTCCAGTTTCACCATCTTCTCTCCGACTTTTCCGCGGTTGAAAATGTTGCCATGGCCGAGTTCATAGCAACCGGAAAGCTCCATCCTGCAAAACAAAAAGCTTCGGAGATTCTTGAAGCGCTCGGTCTGGGTAACCGCCTGAATCATCTTCCTGCCGAACTCTCGGGCGGAGAGCAGCAACGAGTCGCAATAGCGCGCGCCATGATGAACTCGCCGATGATGATCCTGGCCGACGAACCAAGCGGTAATCTCGACAGTAAAAACAGCTCGATACTTTATGATCTTATGGCAAACCTCTGCAAGGAACACCGCACCTCTTTTATCATCGTCACACACAATGAGGAATACGCCGCCACGGCAGACAGGCGTATGCGTATGGAAGATGGAGTACTTCATCCAAACGAATAAATAACTACAAGAACTGTTCACCTTCTCGCTACTACCACACTGTTGGTTATATTGGGTAATTTCATGCAAGCCGAAAAAAAGACACAAAAGACACATACAATAGGGCCGATTGAACTCGCACCATCAATCCGGCCTTATCATGCATGGACATTTTTTTATGCCGCCTTTTTTTCTATCGGCATGATCACGTTTCTGTCCATCGGTCAGACCTATATACTCAACGTCCACCTCAATATCCCCGTTTCCGAACAAGGAGCCATAAGCGGCGACCTTGTTTTTTGGACAGAGCTTATATCTCTGCTCCTTTTTATCCCTGCCGGCATTCTCATGGACCGCATTGGACGCAAACAGGTCTATGTTGCAGGCTTTCTGCTTATGGCTTCTACCTATGCTCTTTATCCTTTCGCCTCATCAGTCAATGACTTGCTGTTATATCGAATCATCTATGCGCTGGCAATAGTCGCCATTGCAGGAGCACTTTCTACAGTTCTGGTAGACTATCCTGCAGAACGTTCGAGAGGTAAAATGGTTGCACTTATCGGCCTGCTCAACGGACTTGGAATTGTTATTACAAACCAGTTTTTCGGCTCGCTTCCGGAAATACTGAACAGCCGGGGCATTGGAAAAATCGAGGCCGGATTCATCACTCACCTCAGTATAGCCGCTCTGGCAACAATCACCGCGATCGTTTGTGCCATAGGGCTCAAGAAAGGAACCCCGGTTAAAAGTCATGAACGCCCTCCGCTGAAGGAGCTGTTCCACAGCGGGTTTAGTGCAGCAAAGAACCCCAAGATTCTTCTTTCTTACTCCGCCGCTTTCATTGCAAGAGGAGACCAGTCGATTAATGGCACCTTTCTGAGCCTTTGGGGAATTACGGCAGGTCTTGCAATGGGAATGGAATCAGGTGAAGCATTCAGAAAAGGCACTACCATATTCATCATAACTCAGATCGCCGCCCTTCTTTGGGCTCCGCTCATAGGGCCGGTCATCGACCGAATCAACCGTGTCAGGGCTCTCGCGCTCTGTATGTTTCTGGCAATGATCGGTAATCTCTCGGTGCTTATTCTCGATAACCCTTTCGAACCGATCGGCTATCTGGTGTTTATCCTGCTCGGTATCGGCCAGATCAGCGTTTTCCTCGGAGCCCAGTCACTCATCGGCCAGGAAGCCCCCAAGGCCAAAAGGGGTTCTATCCTCGGAACATTCAACATCAGCGGAGCCATAGGCATCCTGATTATTGCCTCAACAGGAGGACGACTTTTTGACGGCATGAGCCCAAAAGCGCCTTTTGTTATCGTCGGCATCATTAATGCCCTCCTTGTATTTTACAGCCTCTATGTCAGGAAAATCACTTCCCCTGAAAGGAAACCTGCGAGGAATCGGGAGGAGCATGTGCATGATAATGAACGAATTCCCGACTGAAGCCCAATACAGCATCATGCGCTCACTGTACTTCATCGGTATCGGAGGAACGGCAATGGCATCGGTTGCCGTAGCCCTCTCAAAAGCGGGACATCGGATCACAGGATCCGATGGTGCGCTTTATCCCCCGATGAGCAGCTATCTTGCAGAGCACTCCATTGCCTGCTTCACCGGCTACCATCCTGAGAATCTTCTGAGAACAAAACCCGATATCGTCGTCGTGGGTAACGCTGTCAGCAGAGGCAATCCGGAACTTGAACACGCACTGAACGAGCACATGAACCTTGTCTCGATGCCGGAGCTCGTCAGCCGGGAATTAATCGGTCACAACCGATCGGTGGTTATAACCGGCACCCATGGCAAAACAACAACAACTTCTCTAACGGCATGGCTGTTTGAACATGCCTGCCTGCAACCGGGATTTCTGATCGGCGGTATTGCTGAAAATTTCAACGCAGGCTGCAGGGCATCGGGCAAAACCGAAGGAGGCTACTTCATTACAGAAGGTGACGAATATGACACCGCATACTTCGACAAAAGAAGCAAGTTCCTGCATTACCGTCCGGATATAGCCGTGATCAACAACATAGAGTTCGACCATGCCGATATCTTCAGCTCATTTGATGACATCGTAACATCGTTCCGACAATTTATAACGCTTATTCCCTCGAAAGGCGTACTGATTGTGAACGGCCATGATACAGCCGCCTCAGAAATAAGCGGAAAAGCGTTCTGCCCGGTTGAGCGGTTTGGTTTTTCCGAACATTTTGAGTGGTCGGTCAGCGATCCCAGTGTCAGCGAAACGGGAACCTCTTTTGCAGTTGCCCGTAACGGTGAAATGAAAGGTACGGTCACGATCGACCAGTTCGGCAACCACAATATTCTCAACACGGTAGCGGCAATAGCGGTTGCCTTCCATGCCGGCATTCCGTTTCCTGTTATCGCCAAAGGAATTCGTTCTTTCAAAAGGCCCAAAAGAAGAATGGAGATCGTCGGGGAGTTCGACAATGGCATTATTCTGGTCGACGACTTTGCGCATCATCCCACCGCCATCCGTGCAACGCTTGCGTCGTTGCGCCAGCGGTTTCCTGACAGAAAGATAATAGCCTGCTTCGAACCCCGTTCGAACACCAGCACAAGAAACATATTCCAGAAAGATCTGGAGACCTGTTTCAGCGATGCGGATATTATCGTTATCGGCAAGGTCCATCGCCCCGAACGATACGCTGAACATGAGCGGCTCGACACCGGAAAACTCTCTTCGGCAATAGCCGATTCCGGGAAAAAAGTATTTGTTTCCGGAGAAAAAAGTGTCTGCTACCCGGAAGATATCGTGCAGTTTATTCACCAAAACATCAGGGAAAACGACCTCATTATCCTCTTGAGCAACGGCAGTTTCAACGGTTTAAAAACACTTTTAACCGAAAGTTTTCTTAAAAAACGATGAATATTTCATTATAGTTATCGTATTTTCCTGCGCAGGAAATTTTTCTGAACAAAACAAACCTGAAAACGTTATCATGGCAAAAGTAAAAGTCGGTATAAACGGATTTGGACGTATAGGCCGCCTGGTATTCCGTCAGGCGATGGCAAATGAAAAAGTCGAAATCATTGCAATAAACGATCTCTGTGACGCCAATACCCTTGCGCATCTTCTAAAATACGATTCAACTCACGGCATCCTGAGCGCGGATATCGAGGTTGAGGATAATGCCCTTGTTGTCAACGGCAACAAGATCACCATCTGCTCGGAAAAAGATCCTGCGCAGCTTCCCTGGAAAGAGCTCGGTGTCGATCTTGTAGTAGAATCAACAGGTATATTCACCAAGCGGGAAGGTGCGGCAAAACACATCACTGCAGGAGCAAAAAAGGTTATTATTTCAGCGCCGGCTAAGGATGATGTTGACGCAACAATCGTTATGGGCGTCAATGATGACACCATTACCGGTAATGAAGAAGTTATATCGAATGCAAGCTGTACAACAAACTGTCTTGCTCCCATGGCAAAGGTTCTCGAAGATAACTTCGGCATTGAAAAAGGCTTCATGACCACCGTTCATGCGTTCACCAACGACCAGCGGATTCTCGATCTTCCGCATAAGGATTTGCGCCGCGCACGTACCGCCATGACCTCGATTATTCCGACAAGTACCGGAGCGGCAAAAGCCATCGGCCTTGTTATCCCTGAGCTGTCCGGCAAGCTCGACGGTATGGCGATGAGAGTTCCTGTACCTGACGGCTCCGTAACAGACCTCTCGGTCATTCTCAAAAAACCTGCAACAAAAGAGGAAATCAATGCCGCCATGCAGAAGGCGGCAGAAGGAAACATGAGAGGCGTACTCCAGTTCTGCACCGACCCTGTAGTATCTATCGACATCGTTGGAAACGTCCACTCCTGTATTCTGGATTCGCTGCTTACCATGGCTACAGGGAACATGGTGAAAGTACTCGGGTGGTACGATAACGAACTCGGCTACTCGGCAAGGGTTGTCGATCTTCTTGAAATCTACGCACATTTCGTTTGATCAAAGAGACAATACTGCGTAACAGAAAAGAGGGTGATCGGTAGTCTCCCTCTTTTTTTGTTCAGCCTCAACAGTTCCACACCTCAACAGGCTTTCCATTGTTGAGATTTACTCTCTAATATGTTATACTAAGTCTTTACAGTTCCAGACGTTTAGCCGCACAACTTTTGAGACTGAGATTATGTCCAACTCTTCCCATCAAATGAAAGCGATCATCCTTTATGATACGCGCTCTGTAGGCGGGTCAACCGACAGATTTGTCGATGCTCTCGGCAAAAGTCTTGCTGAAACCGGAGCGTATGTAGAAAAAGGAAAATGCAAGGCTACTGCAGACTACAGTTTTGTCCAGGACTTCGATGTCGTGATTATGGGGGCTCCGGTTTACTACCTGCTTGTATCCTCTGAATTGCTCGGCTCCTTTTTCCAGAGCAATCTCAAGAAATACCTCAGGAGAAAAAAAGTCGCCCTCTTTCTTACCTGCGGCAGCCCCGAACCGATGGCCTACATGATGTACCTGCCTCAGCTCAAAATCCAACTCATACGCAACAAAATTCTTGCGGAAAAGGTTTTTGCACCGCAGGAGTTGTCCGATAAGCAGGCAATCGACGACTATGTGGATAACATTGTACAGGCCTATAGAAAAGCGCTTAAAACCCGTAACAGTACTCTTGTATGGACAGAGGATGCACAGGAACTGCTTGCACAGATACCATTGTTTTTCCGTAACCGGATAAAAATCGCTGCCGAGGAGTATGCCGAAGAGATGGGTTACAGAGAAATAACCGTCAACGTCATCGACGAAGCCAAAGCAGAACTTGAATAAACCACCCTGCAAAAAGACTCTAAACAGAAAAGCCCTTGTTATCGGGCTTTTTCTGTTTCTACTCTCTGCTAACCGAAGATATCGCGGGCCTTTTCAAAAAAGCTCTTCTCATGATCTGTTTTCTCATCCGGCACCAGATGATCGGACTTTTTCATCTCCCTGAGAAGCTCCTTGTCACGATGCGAAAGATCCTTTGGAATAAAGACATTAACTCGCACAAGATGGTCCCCTCTGCCGGGAGCCTTCAGATGACCGATACCTTTTCCGCTGATTCTCAGCATAGTATTCGGCTGTGTTCCCGGAGGAACAGTCAGCTTCACACGCCCTTCAAGCGTCGGGACTTCAACCTTGGTTCCGAGAACCATATCCGGGTAGCTGACCGGTAAATTATAGATGACGTCATCTCCCCTGCGAACGAACAGTTTGTGTGCAGCCTCTTCAACGACCACAATCAAATCGCCATTGGCTCCTCCTCTCGGACCGGCATTTCCCTGGCCTCTCAGGGTAAGATAATTGCCGTCTTCAACACCGGCAGGGATATTTACCTTTACGGTCGTTTCTCCCTGCTTGATACCTTCGCCGTGGCAAGAAGTGCAGCGGTCCTTGACCACTTTTCCTTCACCTCCACAGGTTGGACATGCTGTTATATTGACAAACTGCCCGAACATCGTTTTTGAAGCCTGACGAACCTCGCCGGTACCCTGGCATGTTGCGCAGGTTTCGAGCTCACCTGTTTTAGAGCCCGTACCGTTACACACTTCACAGGGAATTTGTTTTTTGATTTTCAGTGTTTTTTCAACTCCTTTTGCAATCTCTTCCAGGGTAAGCTTCAAACGGATTTTCAAATCGCCGCCCCGCACACCTGCCGTAGTTCTCGATCGTCGGGCCCCGCCTCCGAAACCTCCCCCGAAGACCTCCTCAAAGCCAAACGGGGAACCGCCGCCGGATCTCGCACCGCCGCTGAACATGTCACTGAATGCACTGAAAATATCGCCAAAATCGCCGGCCTCCGCTCCATACGCACCGCCCTGAGAGGATGCGGAAGAACCAACCCCGGCATGCCCGAACTGATCGTAACGACGCCGTTTATCATCGTTACTCAACACTTCGTACGCCTCATTAACCTCTTTAAAATGTTCTTCGGCTTCACTGTCTCCCGGATTTTTATCCGGGTGGTATTTCATGGCAAGCTGGCGATATGATTTTTTTATATCATCTTTCGAAGCCGACCTTGATACACCGAGAACTTCATAATAATCTCTCTTCATCTCTTATCAACTATCCCTTGTATAACTGTTTTCCAAGAATAACCTTTCTGTTTGTTCTTACTTTGCCACTACAACCTTGGCATGTCGAAGCACTTTATCCCCCAGAAGATAACCGGTCTGGAACTCTTCAAGAATCGTTTCCGGTTCAGCATCCGGACTATCGACCAGTGTAATGGCTTCATGAAAATTGACATCCATTTTTTTTCCTATCGCTTCAATCCTGCTGACTCCCTTATCGGAAAGCCATTTAAAAAGGTTTTTCTGTAACAGCTCGACTCCGTCAACATAGGGACGAGCCTCCTCCGTCTTTTCAAGCACTTCAGGAGCATGCTCGACAATACGGTTGACATCATCGACCACAGGCAGCAGTTCTTTTATAGTCTTTTCCAAAACCCTTGCTCCTGCCATTTGTGCTTCACGCTCTTTCTGACGGCGAAAATTCTCAAACTCGGCAGCCTTCCGTATCAGCTCCTCCTTAAGCTTGTCGGCCTGTTGCCTGGTCCCGCTCAATTCGCTCTCAAGCTCCCTGACTCTTGCGGCAAGCGCTTCAGACTGCTTGATCGTTTCTTCAGTTCCGGTCGTTTTCCCCTGTTCCATCCGTTCAGTTTTCTGCTTCGAAGCTTTTTTTGTCATGTGTCTACACTTTTTTGCAGTTTTTATTTTCCTTTTTTCTCACCATACTCCGGTTACCTGTCCCCCGACACAGCATTCATTGTCCGTCACTCGTTTCTTGTCACTGCTGTTCAGGATAACGAATGAGACAACCTGTCAGCCATATAGTTGACAAGCCTTACAACACGCTCGTAATCCATTCTTTTCGGACCGAGCACTCCAAGTCTGCCCATGGTATTCCCCACATAGTAAGGAGTTGTCACAACAGTAAAGTCCTCCGCCGTGGAAGCAGTGTTTTCCCTTCCGATCGAGATACTCACGTCAAGTCCGGAGGGGTTGTTCAAAGCAGTGTCACCATCTTTTTCAAGCAACTCCGCCACACGGTTTTTATCCTCAATCATGCATACGAGATCGCGTACCTTCTGGGGCTGATCGAATTCCGGCTGATGAATGATATATTCGGCACCGGCAATATAGAGCCTTTCCAAAACCGGCGAATCATCAAAAAGGTCATCCGCCGAGCCGACAATCATATTCAGCAAAGCCCTGTCTTTATCACAATCGGCCAGGCGTTTGTCGATCGAATTCCGTATTTCAGACAAGGTCAGTCCCGAGAGCCTCTGGTTAAGCAACTCGATAACAGAATCTATCTGCCGGCGCGACACGTTGAGATTGAGCTCCATGACAATGGTCCTTACGAAAAGCGACTGAATAGACAAAACAACCATGATTCTCGATGAACTCAGGAGAATCATATCCAGACGCTCGAATACCGCATTCGACAATCCCGGAGAAACCACAACGCTCAATTGCCGGGAAATACTCCCCAGCACCTTTGCAGCCGCCTGAAGAACCTCTGCAGAATCTTTGGGATCGTAATTTAGCAGCTTGAAATTGCGGTCTATCCGTTTTTTCTCCTTCTCGTCAATACGCTGCACCCGCATGATAAGATCCACGTAATAGCGATAACCCTTGTCGGTAGGAACACGACCGGCCGAGGTATGCGGCTGGCTGATATATCCCTCATCTTCGAGGTCGGCCATAACGTTTCTTACGGTCGCATCGGAAAGACCGAGATTATAGTTCTTTGCTATATACCGCGAACCGACCGGAGCTGCATTCATGACATAGGCCTGTATAATGATAGACAGCACCTGGCGCTCACGTTCTGAAAGGTCATGAAACATCATCATCGATACATTAAAACAACGTGTAAATGTTCAAACATAACGGCCGAGTTAAGCTATTTCATCACAGGTAAATCGGCCCGGGAGTCACAAAACGCCCAATTTAGCAAAAAACAAACTGATACGGTATAATCCGTATAATAAATTTCGACTTTTTAAACAATACAGATAACCAATTAATTTCATTCGTCAAGCCCTGTCCAGCCGTTACCGGACTTGCCAATCCTCCACATGCAGAATCACCCTGCACCGGAGCCCTTCAATAATCCCGAAAGCACTCTGTCCCACCCTGCATAATCCTGATGCACTTCCACGTCCCGGATGCCATGTGCTGACACAATCTCCAGGACTTTTCCCGCTCCATCAGCATGCAGCTCGAAACAAAGCAGTCCTCCGGTTTTGAGCAAAACGGGAGCATTTGCGGTTATTGCACGATAAAAAGCAAATCCGTCGAGTATCACCATGGCCATTTTCGGTTCGTGCTCTTTAACCTCCGGTTCAAGCCCCTCCCATTCAAGCTCGGGTATATAGGGCGGGTTGGAAAGAATCACGTCATATTTCTCTCTCACGTCATCTGCAAATCGTGGACTCAGAGCATCGGCCTGCAGAAAATCGATCCTGCCGGAAACATCATGCCTCACGGCGTTACGCTCTGCCACCTCCAGCGCTCCGGGTGAAAGATCCACCGCCGTTATTTTCACATTCGGCAGCTTGAGGGCAAGCATAATGGCAAGACATCCTGTGCCTGTACCGATGTCAAGAACGGAAACCCCTCCCCTGTCTGTAAAACCCTGGACTGCCATGCGATCAAGTGCATGTTCCAGAACAAGCTCGGTCTCGGGTCTTGGAATCAGCACCCGTTCATCAACCAGGAATGAATGGCCGTAAAAAATCTGTTCCCCGGTAATATACTGGAGAGGCCTTCCTTTCAAACGCTTTCTGCAAAGTAAACGAAACTCTTCAAGTTCCCGCTGAAAAATGGGCCGATCATGTTTCAAATACAGCTCCATCCTGGTAGACTGAAGAACATGAGCAAGCAGGATCTCCGCATTCAAACGAGCAGCCTCGATCTCCTTATCTTTGAAATGTTCCTCGGCAGCTTTCAGTAAATCCAGTGTCAGCCACTGTCGATCACTATCCTGCATATTCGCTGTTCAGACAACCTTTTCCTGAAAAATATTCTTTTTTGACAGCCTGTATCCAAGAAAGCTGTCGTCAAACCTGTTGACCTCCCTGCACTGAGAAAGGGTACTGATAACCATTTCCCAAAAAGTGTGATGCAGGGCTACTGTTATTTAACCCAAACATATTTCAAAAAAAAATCGTTAGTTTTGTATGCGTTTTATGAAGGCTAAAACCGGGAACACTATGAAGAAACTGCTCTCGATAGTGCTGACGACGCTGATGCTTCAAAGCCTGTCAACCGCGTCTGCATTTGCAAAGTTCACGGGTATCATTGACATGAACCTGACCATGCACAACGGCACATCGGAAATACTATACTTTTTCGGCAGCAAGGCTCAGCGGATGGACATGACCACAAAGCTCGACAAAATCCCCGACCCTCTCAAAACAACGGTAATAACCCGTGCTTCGCAGCCCGACCAGGCGGTTATCGTCAACCATAAAGCCCGTACGTTCACAAAAGTCAATCTCAGAGAGGCTGCCGAAAACGCTACGCTGGTCGATTTTGACTACGATTACAGAATCGAAAAAGCCGGAAAGGCAAACATAAAGGGATATAACTGTGAGCGCGTCAGGCTTTTCAGTACGTCCGACACCATCGAGATGTGGCTTACACGTGACATTGGCGATTTTCAAACGTTCAGACTTCTTCAATCACAGAACCCCCGTCTTTCCAACACCGTCCTTGCTAAAAAGCTCTCCGACGAAGGCCTTGACGGTTTTCCGGTCAAGATAATCCAGAATAATGAAAGCGGAACGCTTGCAATGGAGGTTGTTTCCGTACAGCAAGCCCCTCTCGAACCGTACGATTTCACTATCCCGGAAGGTTATACCGAGATCGTTGACTCCCGGCAGCCCCTTAACAGGCAACAGAAAGAACATCTGAAAGACCTCATGGAGAAAATCAAGAATTTCAAGGAGTAGATCGTATATTTTCACGAAATATTTTCCGAACCAATAAAACACTCCGTTACGTGGCAGACAAAATCACCTCGCGAGAAGAGGACTATTCACAGTGGTACATAGATCTCGTTCGTTCGGCAAAACTGGCTGACTATTCAGACGTCAGAGGCTGCATGGTTATCCGGCCAAACGGATATGCAATCTGGGAAAAAATGCAGGCCGCCCTTGACGGCATGTTCAAGGAAACCGGTCATGTCAACGCCTATTTTCCGCTGTTCATCCCCGAGAGCTATATCCGGAAAGAAGCTGACCATATCGAAGGCTTCGCACCCGAGTGCGCGGTTGTAACGCAAGGTGGCGGAGAAGAACTCACGGAAAAGCTCTATGTCCGTCCAACGTCGGAAACGGTTATCTGGGCATCCTATAAAAAATGGATCCAGTCATACCGCGACCTTCCTCTTCTGATCAATCAGTGGGCAAACGTCGTTCGTTGGGAAATGCGTACCAGGCTTTTCCTTCGTACCGCCGAGTTTCTCTGGCAGGAAGGTCATACTGCCCACGCCTCTTCTGAAGAAGCACAGGAAGAAGTGCTTCGCATGATCAATGTTTACAAGAGCTTTGCCGAAGAATACATGGCTCTTCCGGTTATCATGGGACGAAAAACCGAAAGCGAAAAGTTTGCCGGAGCAGATGAAACTTGGTGTATAGAGGCAATGATGCAGGATAAAAAAGCCCTGCAGTCAGGAACCTCGCATAACCTTGGGCAGAATTTTGCCAAAGCCTTTGACTGCCAGTTTCAAACAAAAGAAGGAAAGCTCGAATATGTCTGGGCAACAAGCTGGGGGGTCTCAACGCGCTTGATCGGCGCGCTTATAATGGCGCATTCCGATGACAAGGGGCTTGTCCTGCCGCCTAAACTTTCCTCCAGGCAGGTAGTCATCGTCCCTATTCTCAAAGGAGACAAACAGGCTGTCGCGGATAAAGCTCATGCTGTTTGCAGGAAGCTGAAAAAAAGCGGGATCAATGCGTTTGTCGACGACAGCGAACAAAACTCTCCCGGCTGGAAATTTGCGGAATACGAACTGCAGGGAATACCTGTCCGTCTTGAGATCGGACCACGCGATATCTCGAACAACATCTGCATTGCCGTCCGTCGTGATACAGGCGAAAAACAAAAGCTCGCACTGGACGATACGCTTGCAGCATCAATAGCTTCACTTCTTGAAACCATACAGCAGTCGATGTTCAAGCGGGCACTTGAATTCAGGGAAGCCAATACTTTTGAGG
Source organism: Chlorobiales bacterium (assembly GCA_022360275.1). GTDB lineage: Bacteria > Bacteroidota > Chlorobiia > Chlorobiales > Chlorobiaceae > Prosthecochloris. The sequence continues at coordinate 17,023 of JAKSDC010000182.1, read as the reverse complement.
TTACCACCTATGATGAATTCAAGAGGTCCATCGACAAAGGGTTTATCGTTGCACACTGGGACGGCACTACCGAAACGGAAACCGCGATAAAGGAAGAAACCAAGGCCACCATCCGGGTATTGCCGGAAAGCGCCGATTTTATCGACCGCCACTCCATTAATGAACCGGGAACATGCATATACAGCGGTAAGCCGTCGAGGAGAAAGGTGGTTTTTGCCAAAGCTTACTAATACATAAACAGTGACGAGATGAGCCTGAAAAGCAGCCGCCCCGTAATTACAATGTTATTGTTACGGGGCGTTTGCCATTACGCACGGATCAATTCATCCAGCCTTCTGCCATCAGGCATATTTACCACGTCATTCTGACTCGAAATACTCCTTGAGACCTTCGTCGGTCGGTTTCATGGATTTATCCCCCTGGCTCCAGTTCGCGGGACAAACTTCTCCGAACTGCTCGGTAAACTGCAGCGCCTCGACCATTCTCAAAACTTCATCGACATTGCGCCCTAAGCCGAGGTCATTGACAACCTGATAACGCACGATCCCTTCCTTATCGATAAGAAAAAGTCCCCGGTAGGAAACGCCTTCCTTTTCCGCCAACACATCGTATGCCTTCGATGCTTCCTTATTGATGTCTGAAAGCAGAGGGTAAGTTATGCCCTCAATCCCTCCCTGTTTGCGCGGTGTCTTGAGCCGCGCGTGATGCGAAAACTTCGAATCCACCGAACAGGCAAGTACCTCCACATTTTTATGCTTGAATTCATCAAGCCTGTCCTGGAAAGCATGTAACTCCGTCGGGCAGACAAACGTAAAATCAAGCGGATAAAAAAACAGCACCACATACTTTCCCCGGTAATCCGACAGCTTGCACGAGTCGACAAATTTCCCGCCATCAACGACCGCTTCAAGATTGAAGTCCGGTGCCTCCCTGCCAACTAATACGCCCATAGATATCTCCTTTTCGTTAGATTTATAAATGAAATTAAAAGCCTGATCCCAGGCTCGCAAACAAAACAAGATAATTTTAGTCCTAATATATTATTTAAACAATGTAAAAACAAACTATAGCCTCAAAAAAGCATCATTGCAGTTTTTTTAACTCTTTTCCCTCTTTCGATCTCTCGGTGAATATTCATATCTTGTTTCCAAGTAAGTTGTTAGTTGTTTTAACAGACAAATCTATCCCGGACAATTCATGCGAACCTTTTTCGAGTTTGACCGGCACCAGGCAAACTTCTCAAAAGAAATACTTGCCGGGTTTACAACATTTGTTACCGTCTCCTATATCATCATTGTCAATCCGGCTGTTCTGACAGCAGCCGGTATGCCGCGGGACGCCTCCATGACGGCAACGATTCTGACCGCGATATTCGGAACACTGCTCATGGGGGTCTATGCGAAAAGACCTTTCGCCGTTGCTCCCTATATGGGCGAAAATGCATTTATCGCGTATACGGTAGTGCAGACTCTAGGGTACTCATGGCAAACCGCACTTGCTTCAATATGTATCAGCGGCATTCTTTTTACAGTGCTTACGATATCCGGCCTCAGAAGCTGGCTTTCGACTGCAATCCCGCGCACCCTCAAACACAGCTTTGCTGTGGGTATAGGCCTTTTTCTTGCGTTCATCGGCTTCGGCGACATGGGAGTCGTAGCACTTGGCGTTCCGGGAGCCCCGGTAAAAATGGCCGACATTTCGACCCTTTCTGTTCTTACAAGTCTTGCCGGACTGTTGCTCATTTCTGTCATGCTTGCCTTCAGAATACCGGGCGCTATCCTTATCGGCATGTTACTGACAACCGCAGCATTGATTTTGCTCGGTATGCTCCCTTTTCCAGAAGCCCTGGTCAGCGCTCCGCCGTCTCTTGCCCCAATCTTCCTCAATATCGATTTTCAGGGAGCAATGACATGGGGTTTTATCGGCGTCATAACCAGTGTTCTCGTGATGGATTTTGTTGATACCATGGGAACGCTTATAGGGCTTTCGTCGAGGGCCAACCTTCTTGACGATGAGGATAATCTTCCTGAAATCGAAAAGCCGATGCTGGTTGATGCCCTTTCAACCGTGGCTGCGTCTTTGTTCGGCACAACCACCGCCGGCGTTTATATTGAATCGGCTGCCGGTATCGAGCAGGGCGGGAAAACAGGATTCACCGCAATTGTCGTAGCAGCGCTCTTTGCCCTCGCTCTCTTTTTTTCACCGATATTGACTATCGTACCTGCCAATGCTTACGGCCCGGCACTTGTAGTCGTGGGCATGTTTATGCTTCAGTCTGTCGCAAAATTCGATTTCAGCGACTATACGGAATTAATGCCTGCATTCCTGACCGTCACACTGATGATATTTACTTTCAATATCGGCGTAGGCATAACTGCGGGATTTATTGCTTATGTTGTATTAAAGATATTTACAGGTAAGGTTGCCGCAATTCACAGCGGCATGTGGATCCTGGCGGCACTCTCCCTGACATTTTATCTTTTTTATCCCTATCATCCATGACTGCCCGCACCATGCAGAGATCAAGGTTAAGGATAGCACAGACCGATTGTGTTCTTGCCAATTTCGAGGACAACCTCACGCAGCACAAAGCGCTGATCGAACAGGCAATAGAGGACAACGTCAATGCAATTGCCTTTCCGGAGCTGTCCCTGACCGGATACAACGTGCAGGATGCCGCGCAGGATATCGCGCTGCACATTGACGACAAAGCATTTGATCCTCTGAAAGAACTCAGCCGGGAAATCACGATCATCTGCGGCGGTATCGAGCTTAGTGACGACTATGGCGTGTACAATTCGGCATTTCTTTTCGAGGACGGCCGAGTTCAAAGCGCCCACAGAAAAATCTACCTCCCGACCTACGGCATGTTTGAAGAACTGCGTTATTTTTCCGCCGGACAGAAAATCGAGGCGGTAACGTCGAGGAGACTCGGAAAAATAGGCATTGCCATCTGTGAGGACATGTGGCATGTTTCGGTTCCTTATCTCCTTGCACACCAGGGCGCGAAACTGCTGTTTGTGCTCATGTCCAGTCCGTTGCGACTGACACCCGGAGAAACGCAGCCGGCAATCGTCCAGCAGTGGCAACAGATAATCAGCACCTATTCGTTTCTTTTCAGCAGCTACGTTGCATGCGTAAACCGCGTCGGCAACGAAGACAGTTTTACCTACTGGGGAAATTCTTCCGTCTCGGGACCTGATGGGACAACCCTTATAACGGCCCCGCTCTTCAAACCGCACAGTTTCGATGTACACATCGATTTTGATGCGGTAAAGCAGGCCCGTCTGCACTCTTCGCATTTTCTCGACGAGGACTTGCGGCTGTTTGCAGCGGAACTTCGCGATATCATGACCTGCAGGCCGGAGTAAGAGCACAAGTCAAAAGGCAAAGGTAAAAAGTCAAAAACGGTTAGGTAGTCAATGGGCTCCCCATTAGCGCATTCGGAAAGAGGGAGGCGTCAAGCTGGCCGGGTACTTCTCACTGAAAACCTGCATCGCTTTCCCTGCCGCTTCCTTTCTGTCGAACAATCCGAATACGGCAGAACCGCTGCCTGAAAGACTGGCAAAAAGAGCATCCTGTTCAAGCAGTTCCTGTTTAATCTTTCGCACAGCAGGGTAATGATCGAAAACCACCGGTTCAAAGTCGTTTTCAAAAGCCGGAAGAACACCGCTATCCCTGTTTTCACACAGACTTTTCACCATGCTCTTCAAATCCGGCACCGTTCTTTCGAACCGCGGGTAAAAATTTTTGTATGCCCATATCGTGGAAATATGTTCGCCTGGAAAAACCGTCACGATATGAAACGGCAGTGAGCAACCAAGACCCTGAAGCCGTTCACCGATGCCCGAAGCGAATGCAAGACCCGAAGTTTCGAGAAAATAAGGAACATCCGCACCGAGCTTTACTGCAAGAACGTGCAGATCAGACGAAGGAGCATGAATATCCCACAAGGTGTTCAGCACCCTCAGAGTTGCTGCAGCATCGCTGCTCCCCCCCCCAAGACCTGCGCCGAAAGGAATGTTTTTCGTCAGTCTGATAGAAACTCCGTTTGTTATCCCGGCATACTCACGCAAGGCATTCGCTGCCCTCAGACAAAGGTTGTTGTCATCCGACGGAAGGTCGAGATTGCTGCACGTCATACCCAGCTCGTCGGCGGATACAAACGTCAGTTCATCATACCAGTTGATAGGCGCAAAAACGGTTTCAAGCGTATGGTAGCCATCAGGGCGTTTACCGGTGATAAGCAGCCCCAGATTTATTTTTGCAAAAGCTTTTACGGAAATATTCTGCATGATGATGAAAACTGATCCCTAAATTGATGAGCAATTGTTTTTTTTACGTGAATATTTGCCATATTGCCTGAAAACGGGAGAGATTACAGACAGATACTATGGTTATGACCCTGTTGAGAATTCCAGTTCTTTTGCTGCTTATCGGCCTCCAGCCGCTACCGGTAATTTCCGCAGCTGCAGAGCAAAAAACGGATTATAGAGTCTTGATCCTTCAATATGTGGAGCAAGATAAGGTTTATTTGTTAGAAAATCTGCGTTCCAGAGTAACCAATAAATCTGAACAGACAATCATCAACGCCCTGCTTACCGAAGACGGCCCCCAGGCTGCCCGTCTTTTCCGCAAACAGCTTCAGGACTACCCTGATCCGGCTTTTGACTCGCTCAGCAAAGCCCGCCTCGCTGCCTATCAGTCAGCTCTTTCATCAACCGGCGCAAGCGGCAAAACGGTAACAAAGGCATCGTTCATCCTTCAGTTCGGCAGTTTCAGTTCATTCGAAAATGCGCGTGAACTCGCCAACCGTATCGCCGGGTACGCACCTGTTACCATTTTCAGGGAGCAAGGCATGCATAAGGTTCGAACGCAAAAGACCTTCGGCACAAGAGATGAAGCCGAAGCCGGTGCAAAAAAACTCCCGTTCAACTCGTTTATCGTTCGGGTAAACTGAAAGGGCCGCATACAGGCCGCAAGCCAGTCGATGAGCAAAACAATTGATTTCCTCGGTGAATCCGCCCCGATTCAACAACTGAAACATCTTGCCCTTCAGGTTGCACAGACTGAAGTCACCGTCCTCCTAACCGGAGAAACAGGTTCCGGCAAGGAAGTTCTTGCCCGCTTCATCCATGGTCACAGCCGAAGATCACATAAAAACTTTATTCCGGTCAACTGCGGAGCTATTCCAACCGGAATCCTTGAATCCGAGCTTTTCGGACATGAAAAAGGAGCCTTTACCGGAGCGGTGCAAAGTCGAAAAGGTTATTTCGAGAGTGCCGACCAGGGAACCATTTTTCTTGATGAAATCGGAGAAATGCCTCTCGAAACGCAGGTCAAGCTGCTCCGCGTGATAGAATCGGGAGAATTCCAGAAAGTAGGTTCATCGGAAACCATATACAGCGATGCACGTCTCATCGCCGCCACAAACAGAAACCTGCAAAAGGCAGTTTCCGAGAAAAACTTCCGGGAAGATCTTTATTTCCGGCTTCACAGCGTGGAGCTTCATATCCCTCCGCTTCGGGAAAGAGGAAAGGATATCCTGATTCTTGCCGAACATTTTATCCTCCAGTTCGAGCGCAAGCATACCATCTCTTTTGAAGGGTTCACGAATGACGCTGCTGAAATGCTGCTGAGGTACAAATGGCCAGGCAATGTCCGTGAACTGAGAAACCTTCTCGAATCGCTGCTTATTCTCGAAAAAGGCAAACAGATCACCGCTGAAATTCTTGACAAACACCTTGTTCAGAGAAACAGGGACAAAGGGCTGGTTCATGATCCCGAAAGATCGGAGAAAAACGAACTGAACCTCATCTACAACAGCCTGATAAAACTTCATCACGAAATAAGCGAAATCAAGCAGATGCTCCAGCAACAGAAGCATGTGCACGAAGAGCACTCCACAACCCCGCTGCTCCTTCCTCCACCTTTGGCGGAAAAACAGCGGAAGCGGGTTTTTACTTCGGATACCCCCGGCGCGTCCGAAACGGAAACTGAAATCAGTACCCTCGACACACTGGAAAAACAAGCCATCGCCGACGCGCTCGAAGCCTGCGACGGCAACAAACGCCGGACGGCAAAAGTGCTCGGGATCAATGAGAGAACACTGTACAGAAAAATCAGAAAATACGGTCTGGGCGGAGAGAACTGACCAATGGCTGTTGAAGGAAGAGAACCTCAGTTCCGAGCGCCGCTTGTCTTCCATTTACCGACAAAAGCAATCAGCAGCAAAACCCCCGAGATGCCTGTCGCTATTTGCGGCACAAGATCGGGATTGCGCGTATAAAACGTCAGCAGGTCGTTTCGTTCCACATCGGCAGTAAGGGATCTTCTTTCCCACCAGGGGATATCGGCATAGACACGTCCGTATTTATCAATAAACTGGGAAACGCCGGTATTTGCACAACGAACCAGCGACCGTCGGTTCTCGATACACCGAAATCGTGCAATAGCTGCATGCTGATACGGTCCGTATGACTTTTCATACCAGCCGTCATTCGTGACAACCGTAAGAAACTCGGCCCCTCTGTTAACAAACCCGGCAACAAGATTCGGAAAAACAGATTCGTAGCAGATGACATTCGAGGTTCTGACTGTTTCTCCTGAAACCGTCCTGAACTCCATGATCGTCTTGTCAGCCCCTTTTCCCCAACTGCTTATGCCTGCAAGAGAAAGCGTAAAGTTATCCAGCCACGGCGCATACTCCATGTAAGGCACTCGTTCCGCGAACGGAACAAGCTTCATTTTGCGGTAGACCTGGGGGCCTTTTTCTTCCGTGGTGGCAACAAGCATCGAGGCATTGAATGTCTGATAATACCTGCCCTCTTCAGGGTCGAACTTGTAGAGGTATTCCTCACCTGCGACTTCAGCGTCGGAATAATAGACAATATCGGAATAGCCGCTGAGAAGCGCTCCCCCCCACTGCTTTACTCTCGCTTGCAACAGTTCGAAATAGGCACGGTTCTCCTCATCGAGAATATAGAACGGAATTGCGGTTTCAGGCCAGAGAATGATGTCCGCCCTGTTTTGCAACATCACCCTGTCCGTCATGCTGAAATAGATAAGCATGATGTCCTGACTGGAATACCTCTTCCATTTCTCAAACGGGTCGATATTCGGTTGGATAAGCGATACGCTCACCATCGGTCGCTCCTGCTGCATCTGCTTATCTGAAAACACCAGAGCAGCATATCCGAGCGGCAGCAAAACCATCGAAACCAGCACTGCTGCCTGCACAAAAACTTTTCTATTCTCCCTGACCCTGAGCCAGATATCTACAACAGTCACGTTGAAAAACACAAGCCAGAAACTCACCCCCCATACACCGGCAACGTCGGCATACTGGATCATTGCATTGAGCTGTGCTTGAGAGTTACCAAACACCAGCCAACCGAACGAAAGATCCTGACGGATATAGAGCCACTCCCATCCAACCCACAAAAAAGGCAGGCCGAACAGAGCAAACGATATCCCCGGCAATACTTCAGCACATTAAAGAGCAATAAAGGCACCGTTGAACAGAAAGCCTGTGCGATAATGGTGAGCACACCGCCCGGAAGGGTAGCCAGAGAAACCCACCAGAGAGCAATCGAACAAAAGGTCAGCATCGCAAGATAGACACGGCCAAAGTATCGACTGAACGACAAATCACCGCGAAGGGAAACCAGCAATGGAACCAGGGCAATCCATGCAAGCAGTTCAAGACGTATGAAAGGATACGTCGGAAACGAAATCCCCAGCAATACACCGCTTAACACCGGCAAACCGTAGCCGGAGAACCTGCCTTTAGTGTCCGGAGATTGTAACATGCGAATACGAATTGTTGTTCAACAGAAGACGGCTCAAAAATAGCAAAAACTGGCGACAAACCACGAGAGAAGAAAACATGCGGAACGTTCTTTTCCCTGCCCATGAAAAACAAAAGCCTTTATTCGGGAAAAAGAGGGAAAAAACCGCTGGCTGGAAAGGGATGAAAGAGGTATATTTTACTTTAATTATTTATTTTTATTCTTTAAATTTGTTTCAAGCTGTTATTTAACAGGAATTACCAGCAAAAAATTTCCTGCTGAAAAATTTCTCAACGCCACCAAAAAGGAGATTCATTATGGCTCTATTCGGCACAAAAGACACCACAACCGCCCATGCTGATTACGAGATTATTCTCGAGGGCGGTTCAAGTTCCTGGGGACAAGTTAAAGGTCGTGCTAAAGTAAATGCGCCTGCGGCTCTTCCCTTACTGCCGGCTGATTGCAACATCAAGATCGACGCAAAGCCGCTTGATGGACAGAAAGGTACGGTACGTTTTACTACCGCCATCGAATCAATTGTCGACAGCACAAAAAACACGCTTAATGTTGAAGTCGATATTGCCAACGAAACAAAGGACAGAAGAATTGCTGTTGGTGAAGGCAAACTTTCAGTAGGTGATTTTTCGCACTCCTTTTCCTTTGAAGGTTCAGTAGTCAACATGTACTATTATCGCTCGGATGCGGTTCGCAGAAACGTTCCTAACCCGATCTACCAGCAGGGACGTCAGTTCCATGACATTCTCATGAAGGTGCCTCTCGAGAACAACGACCTTATTGACACTTGGGAAGGCTTCCAGCGGTCAATGTCCGGCGGTGGCGCAAACTTCAACGACTGGATCAGGGAATTCTGGTTTATCGGGCCTGCTTTTACAGCTATCAATGAAGGCGGACAGCGCATTTCACCTATTCAGGTAAACAGTTCCGGTGTGGAAAGCGGTGAAAAAGGCCCGGTCGGCGTAACCCGCTGGAAATTCTCGCATGCCGGCTCAGGTATCGTTGATTCCATTTCACGCTGGACCGAGCTTTTCCCTGTAGAACAGCTTAACAAACCGGCATCAATCGAAGGTGGCTTTCGCTCGGATTCACAAGGTATCGAAGTGAAGGTCGACGGCAACCTTCCAGGCGTATCACGCGACGCAGGCGGCGGTCTTCGCAGGGTTCTGAACCACCCGCTTATTCCTCTGGTTCACCACGGTATGGTTGGCAAGTTCAACGACTTCACCGTTGACGCCCAGTTGAAAGTCGTATTGCCTAAAGGTTACAAGATCCGCTACGCTGCCCCGCAGTTCCGCTCACAGAACCTTGAAGAGTATCGCTGGAGCGGCGGAGCCTATGCCCGTTGGGTAGAACATGTCTGCAAAGGCGGAACAGGACAGTTTGAAGTACTGTATGCACAGTAAGAACCGACCCATGACAGAACATCAAAAGCCGGCGAAACCGCCGGCTTTTTTATTGAACTTGACCTGTTTTCATTATTCAATAGTCATTCCCTCCCCTCTATCCCAGCATCTGTAGTATTTCTTCGATTTCCCCTTTTATCTCCTGTAAAAGCTCCCTTCTGCGCTGATGAACGATGGTATGATTCTTTTTCTCATGCCCGATCTGTTTTCGCAACTTCAGAATTTCTTCGGTTTTCTCGTCAGCGTCGGTATCGGCCGTTCCTCCCTTGACGATCTGCGAGGCTTTTCCAAGTTTGTATCCCTTTTCATAGACAAGTCCCTTGATCGTCAGCACCATCGCAATGTCCTTGTTGGTATAGCGCCTGTTGTCCCTTGTATCCCTGCCGGGATTCAGCTCGCTGAAAAACCTTTCCCAGTAGCGCAACAAATAAGCCGGAACTCCGGTAATCTTGCTCACCTCTCCAATAGAGTAATAACTTTTATTCGACTCGAACGGCATGGTTTTTATGTATAGGTTATAGACATTTATTTTCTCTTATTATACATTACATCCGTGAGATCAAAAACACGAGCGATGAAAAATCTGCTACGTCTGAAAAAATATCTCTTCAGGTACAAGAGCAAGCTGCTTTACGGTTTTGTTTTTATCATTCTCGCCAACTTTTTTGCGATCGCTGCCCCGCGCTTTATCGGTAACGCAATCGACGTTCTGGAAAGCCCGTTTGTCATGTCGGACGTCCTGTTCAACATCGGGCTGTATATACTCTTTGCCGCTCTCGGCAGTATCTTTCTTTTTATGGTTCGCCAGAATATCATCGTTGCTTCGCGCATCATCGAATTCGACCTGAAAAACGACTATTATGCTCACCTGCAAACGCTCTCCAGAGACTTCTACAATAAAACCAGTACCGGTGAGCTGATTGCACGTGGAACGAATGACTTGAACGCTGTAAGAGATTTCCTCGGACCGGGAATCATGTATTCGATCAACACGTTTTTCCGTCTTTTTTTCGCCATCATTGCAATGCTGACCATCTCTCCGGTCCTGACGCTGCTTGCTCTTCTTCCCGCGCCTTTTTTCAGTTACGCGGTTTACAGAATAGGGCGGTCCATCCAGAAACACACGAAAAGCATCCAGGAAAGTTATGCAGACATAACTGCACTGCTGCAGGAAAACATTTCAGGCATCCGTGTAATCAGGAACTATACACGCGAGAGTTTTGAAACCGAACGCTTTCAAAAAATCAACGAAACCTATTTCAATAAAAACCTGTCATTGGCTAAATTGCAGGCATTGTTTTTTGCCATTCTGACCGCTCTGCTTGCGCTTTCCCTTATTCCGGTTATATGGGTGGGAGGTATCAATGTCGTGAACGGAATGATGACAATCGGCGACATCGCAGAGTTCATCATTTACGTAAGCATGCTCAGCTGGCCGATCATTTCCATAGGATGGGTTACCAATATCATTCAGAAAGCATCGTCGGCCCAAACCCGTCTCAATGAAATTTTCGATGCAAAACCGGATATTACCGACAATCTTGCAACCGCACATCTTCCGGAAAATGTCCGTGGAGAAATTGAGTTCAGGAACATTTCGTTCCACTACCCCCGCAATGAAAAAAATGTGCTTTCCAACATCTCCTTTACCGTTGAACCCGGCAGCAAAGTAGCCATTGTCGGCGCGACAGGTTCGGGAAAAACCTCGCTTGTCAATCTCATACCCCGGTTCTACGATCCGCAAAGCGGCACCATCCTCCTTGACGGGAGGGATATAAGGACCATCCCGCTAACCAACCTGAAACAACATGTCGGCTTCGTGCCGCAAACAAATTTTGTTTTCTCCGATACTATAGCAAACAATATCGACTATGGCATCGCCACCGACTCCGATCATCTGGACCACATTATCGAAGCAAGCCGGATTGCAAACCTTTACGATGATATCATGGATTTCCCGGACGGTTTCGAAACCATGCTGGGAGAAAAAGGTATCAATCTTTCAGGAGGACAGAAACAGCGAACCTGTATTGCACGGGCACTTGCCTGGAAACCTGAAATCCTGATTCTCGATGATGCCCTTTCGGCCGTGGACACCAGTACCGAAGCCGGCATATTCGAGGCGCTGCTTGAAAAACTGCCCAACACGACGTTGCTGCTTATCAGCCACAGAATTTCGACCGTTAAAAACTGTGACCGCATTATCGTTCTCAAGGACGGCCGCATAGTGGAAACCGGATCGCATGAGGAGTTGTTGGCAAAAGATAGTATCTATATGGAACTCTACACGCAGCAGTTGCTTGAGGATGAGATCCGGTCTATCAGTTAATCATGAATCGTGAAGAAAGAAGTAGCGCACTTTGTGCGCAGGAGCCAGGAGCAGCTTACTCCTGACTACTCTCCTACCATTCACTATCCCCCCAGCTTTTCCATCTGCTGCATGAGATCCTTCCGTGAAAGATTGTACATGTGCACATAAAAAAGATTGAACATCAGCACTGCAGTTCGAAGGGTCGGTGCGTTGGCTGCACGCTGTATTGCCCGCTTTACCGTAAAGATCCTTTTTGTCAAATCGGTATAGCTCGGAATAAATGTTTCAATCGGAATTTTTTTGGGGCGGTAGAGCATTTCCTGTCCCCAGGAAAAGCGGAAAGCATCATGATTGTTGCGATCATGCAGCAGCCGCTGCTCATCGGCCAGTCGATTGAACACTTCTGTGCCGGGAATGGGCCGCAGAAGATTGATGCCTGGTACGTCTATCCCTGTCTCGTCCAAAAACGCCTCTATTGCACCGGTCTGCTCCAGGGTATCTTCATCGAGACCGTAAATGAAACTTCCGTAAACACAGATCCCGGCATCGCGAATATTTCGGATACATTCAGCCTGCCGATCTACAGGATTATGGAACTTATGGTGCACCCTGTTGCTTTCTTCAGCGAGACTTTCGATGCCCACAAGCAGGGCGCCGCAGCCGGAACGGGAAAAAACGTCGAGCAGACGCCCGTTCTCACCAAGTCTGGTCGTTGCCTGACCAACCCACTTGATGTTGAACGGAATCAGCTCACGAAAAAGCTTTTCGGCATACTCGTCATCGGCATTGATCGTATCGTCGAGAAAAAAAAAGATTCTCCTGTCCTTTTCGAGAAAACCTTCTACCTCCCGGACCACACCAGCAATATCCCGGTGCCTGATCCTGTGCCCGTTTATGACATGGACGTTGCAAAAATCACAACTGTAGGGACATCCTCGGGTTGTCTGTACGACATTCGTCGTAAAATAGTGCTGGATATCCAGCGCCTCTTTTTTAACGCCCCTGCAGGAAGAGAGGTCGGGCAGTCGTTCCACACGGTACTCTTTCTGCAGCCTGTCATGCCGAAGATCTTCAAGAACAGCTCGCCATATATCATCAGCCTCACCGATAACAAGCACATCTCCGTGAGCACGGCAGCGCTCAGGAAAAACCGTTACATACGGCCCCCCCAGAACGACTCTGAACCCTTTTTCCCGCAAGAGTGCGGATAATTCGAAAGCAGGTTTGACTGCTCCGGTCTGGACACTGATCCCTATCAGATCCCAGTGTCTATCGAGAGGAAAGGTTTCAAAACGAAGGTCACAGATATGCTGCTCGATACCGGGCTCATCGATGGAACCAAGAATCATCAGAGAAAGAGGCGGAATAGCAAACTGTGCCCGCTTGATGATGTTTTTAAGCACACCGTTTTTCAGGCCCTGGAGAAACCCCGGGCGCCCCGATTCCCCGAGAAGAGCGGGACCGTCAACACCGCTGTCAGCAGGCACAAAAACAAGGAGTACCGAAAGCTTATCCATCCCCATCCTCTTCACCGGCAAGGTCCTGAAGTTTCTTCAGTTCAAGGATCGCCTCGATCGGTGTCAGGCGGTTGATATCGATTGCATCGATGGCATGTTTCAGCTTCCTCTCCTCTTCCTCGAAAAGATAAATCTGACGGGTTTGCATCTCCTGAACCCCGGCTTCACGGGAACCCGCTGGAAACACTACATCCCTCCTTTCCATGCCGGCAAGAATCTCTTTGGCTCTTTTAATAACCTCCGACGGCATACCTGCCATTTTTGCGACTTCAATCCCGTAGCTGTTATCGGATGCACCTCTGACAATTTTCCGCAGGAAAACCACTTTATCGGCGGTCTCGACAACCGTTGCATTATAATTGCGAATGCTCTCGAATCGCTCTTCCAGTTCGGCAAGTTCGTGGTAGTGTGTGGCAAACAGCGTTCTTGCCTTTATGACGTTATGAATGTACTCGCTCATAGCCCATGCAATCGACATTCCGTCATACGTGCTCGTACCCCTGCCGACTTCGTCAAGTAGAATAAGGCTTTTTTCGGTTGCGTTATTGAGAATATTTGCCCCTTCATTCATCTCGACAAGAAAGGTGCTTTCCCCGGAAGCAAGGTTGTCCGACGCTCCTACTCTTGTGAAAATCCTGTCGACAAGTCCTATCTCCGCACCATCGGCCGGCACGAAACTGCCAACCTGGGCAAGCAAGACAATAAGGCCGTTCTGACGCAGGTATGAGCTTTTTCCAGCCATGTTCGGACCAGTGACAATCAGCATGCGCTGCTTGTTGTCGAAAAAGCAGTCGTTCGCCACATAAGGTTCATCAACACCGAGAATGCGCTCAAGTACAGGATGACGTCCGTTGGTAACGGACAAATCACCATGTTTTTTTACCACCGGCTTGACGTATCGATATGCTTCGGCACAGCAGGCAAAAGAGTAAAGGCAATCAAGTTCGGCGACAATATCGGCGTTTTGCTGAATATGCAAAGCTTCTGAAGCTACGCTCATGCACAGTTCACGGAAAAGCTGCTGTTCAAGCATCAGACTCTTCTCCTCAGCGGTCAAAATTTTTTCTTCATACTCCTTCAATGCAGGAATGGTATATCGTTCCGCGTTAACGAGGGTTTGCTTCTTTTCGTAATAATCGGGAACCCTGCCGCTGTTTGCCTTGCTGACTTCGATATAGTAACCGAAAACCCTGTTGTATTGTATCTTCAAAGTCGAGATACCGGTCTTTTCACGTTCCATTTGCTGGATTTCCATCAGACAGCTCTTGGCATTCGAGGAAACCGAACGCAGCTCGTCGAGCTCACGATTGTACCCGCCTCTGATATAACCGCCGTCACGAATTGCCGCACCTGCCTCAGGATCGATCGCCTCTTCAATAGTTGCTGTTATTTCAGAAAGTTGAACCAGGTCATGTGAAAGCTTTCGAAGTCTGGAACTTTTCGAATCATGCAGCAACGCCTGAAGATCCGGCATTTTCTCCAGAGCTGCGCCAAGTGCACGTACTTCACGCGGCACGCTCCGCAAGGTAGCGATCCTTGCAAGTGCCCTTTCAAGGTCGTTGATTCCCCCAAGTATCTCACCAAGCCTGTTACGAACCTCTCTCTCCACATGTAATGCTTCGACAGCATCCAGCCTGAGCTGGATCTCTTCTATTTTTTTGAGCGGACGCAAAAGCCAGCGCCTGAGCAGTCTGGCCCCCATCGGATTACGGGTATGATCTAGAACCTGAAGCAAACTGCCGCTTATTGACCCGTCCTGCATTGAGGAGATGATTTCCAGATTTCTCTTGGTTTGCAGATCAAGTATCATGTGATGTGTGCTGTCAAACAATGCAATCCTGGTGATGTACTGTAAACGGTTCTGCCGGGTCTCCTCGAGGTATTGCAAAACAACCCCTGCAGCCACCCTGGCAGCATATGCAGCTTCAATGCCGAATCCTTTCAAAGAATGGGTTTTAAAATGCTTTCCTATCACCTGTGACGCATTCTCTTCGCTGAACATCCAGTCGTCCAGAACGGTGACAACCACTTCTGCCGGCAGTATTCTGCCGATTGTTTCCCCGAAAGCCTTGTCCTTTGAAGCAAGAAGAACTTCAGAAGGCTGGATGGACTGCAACATACCCGCAACCTGGTCAGGCAGTATATCGGTAATTCTGAACTCTGCTGTCGTTACATCGATAAACGCGATCCCGGCCCGCTTTTCACGCCCTTTCTTTAAAAAAGTCAACGCACAGAGGTAGTTGTTGTGCTTGTCCTCGAGAAGTTCGTCGCTGTAGGTCACTCCGGGCGTTACAATATCCGTTATTTCACGCTTTACAAGCCCTTTGGCCTGCGACGGATCCTCAACTTGATCGCAAACCGTAACCTTGTAGCCTTTTTTAACCAGACGTGCGATATAGCCGTCACAGGCATGGTGAGGGAACCCTGCCATAGGAATATCTGCAGCAGCTCCGTTTGACCGGCGGGTCAAGACAATGTTGAGGGCCTCTGACACCTTGCGGGCGTCATCGTAAAACGATTCATAGAAATCCCCGACCCTGAACAGCAGCAGATACTCAGGATAGCGCTCCTTCACTTCGAGATACTGGCGCATCATCGGCGTTTCGCTACCGCTTTTTTTCTTTTGGGTCGCCTTCATGATTTCATTGCTCCTTTACCTTTTACCGGTCATGGGTAATTGACCAAGCTAATTCAGCGCAGTAAAAAAAACAAGCACCTTACGTACCAAGGCATAGAGCGTAACCTGTTTCTGCATCACGCTGTACACCCTTGATTTTTTCCTATATTTTAAGTTCCTCTGTAAATTGCAACCATCCGGATTTTATCACATCACTAACCATAGTACCATGGACTGGCACTCTCTTCTTCTCTTCATTCATGTAACCGCTTTTGCGACATGGTTCGGCACCGTGTTTGCGTCCCTCTTTCTGTTGAAAACTCTCGAACCAAAACTGACAGGCACATACGATGACCTCGGCGACTACCCCATGCTCCTGCAAACCTATATCAAGCTTGAAACCAAAGTGGCCGATGCTGGCTTTAAAACCACGATTGTTTCAGGACTCCTGCTGGCCCTCTTTTTTCATGGATGGACCATTGCCGTTGCGATAAAATCAGCACTTATCATACTTCAGGTTGCACTGACCATGGGGTACATTATCAAGGCCATCCACCCACTGCAATATCCGTGCAGCAGGTCCGACTATAAAAAATGGTATAACCTTTTCACAATCTCACTGTTGATGTTCGCTCTGGTGTTGGGGGTAACGTTCTTTTTGGTGTAAGAGGTGATACCTGCTCCGACTTTTGAAAGAACATAACCACTCAAATACGCAAGCTTATCTTGTGAATCAACGTTGAAGCATTGGAAACGCAGACAATCACATTTGAAATAATACAAGGATTACCATATATTACGAGCCTATAATTCTTAATCTAACGCATATAGTTATAATGCAGGCACTGATAGAAATTTCAGACAAGCAATACTTGGTCAAAACAGGTGACAGGCTGTTCGTTCCACATCAGAAAGCTGAAGTCGGCAACGTCATTGACATCAAGCCTCTTGCACATATTGACCAGGAAAAGACATCGATGAAACCTTCAGGAACTGTGCAGTTGAAAGTGCTTGAGCACCTCAAAGACGAGAAGGTCATTGTCTTCAAGAAAAAGCGCAGAAAACGCTATCAGAAAAGGAACGGTCACCGTCAGTTGATGACACAGGTTGAAGTCCTTTAACAAAGATGGTATACATAACATTTTCAACAAAAATCATTTTGACTCATGGCTCATAAAAAAGGCGGCGGTTCAACGAAAAACGGCCGTGACAGCAACCCGAAATACCTTGGTGTAAAAGCATCCGGAGGCTCACTTGTCTCTGCGGGTTCAATTATTGTTCGTCAGAGAGGTACGGTATTCAAGCCCGGTAATAATACAGGAATCGGCAGGGATCATACTATTTTCGCCCTTGTTGACGGCAAGGTC
>JAKSDC010000048.1 GCA_022360275.1 Chlorobiales bacterium | reverse complement strand
TCTTAAAAAATAGGCGTCAGAATCTATCCATAGATAATGTTCACTTGTATTCATTCTCCAGAATTCAAGCTTTACAAGCTGCTGCATTAAGTAGTTTGGAAAAAGCCTTGGAAAGGGTCCATGGACTTTGATGCAGTTCTCCAGTATCTCTTCGTCAGTTAAAAAATGACAGGGTATGCCGTCAAACGTTTTTTTGAATAGATCCAGATCTGATGATGGCACACTCATGTAAAACGGGATGTTGTCACGGTTGAACATTTGAACACTTTGAGCCATTCTTTTTGCCCTTAGCAGATCTTTAAAATAAGATTTGCAAAACAATACCAGTTTTTTCATAGGGGTTTGTTCTCCATGATTACAGGATGCCGTTCTTTTTATTATTAGGTGCCGGGTTTTTGTCTACCAAGAAATCAAATTATTGTTTCACAAGCTCGTTTCTTATTTCCATCAACTGGCTTACTGCACCTTTGACCGTAAGGGGCGATGCGTGTTCAAGATCTGGTAACCCTGCGTTTTCCCATGTTCTGATTAGATTGTTGAGGCCGGATTTGATGTCATTTGCATCCCGGCTGTCTGCAGCAGTAAAGCCGTTTTCCTCCAGCATGTGTTGAAGTTCGGAACCGGGATGAGTCAAGCCCAGAATTGGGCGTTGAACGAGCATGTAGTCATAAAGCTTTGACGGGATGTACTCATCACATCTAAAAATGTCATCTCCGTGCACAAGGACCAGGACATCCATTTTTTTCATGGCTTCGAGTACTTGTTCCCTTCCTGTTTTCCCGGTACTAGGATCATATTCCAACCTGCCATGTACAGTTACGGTGTCTTTGAGGGCATATTGGTCAAGTGCTTGAGAGGTTACCGGATCAAGTGTTGTACCATAAATGTCAATGGCAACTTTTTCGATCAACTCAGGCTTTTCTTTAAAAAGGTCGTTAAAAGCCTTAAAAACGTCTTTAAGGTTCCGTTTAGATGCGAGAGAACCAAAGTAACCAAAATGAATTTTTTCCTGTTTTTGGTAATGTTGGGACCAGTTTTCAGGGGGGGATGCACCAGGACGGATAACCACGAGTTTGTCACTAGCGTCAATATTTCGATTCTGGGCATTGGCACAGGCTTTATCTGTAAAATATATGATCTTGTCAGCGTACCTGAATACTATTTTTTCAAGGCATTTATGGAAAAAATACTTATGCCACTTGGTTTTTTCATTGTCATAAATTAGGGGGTCGTGGAGCTCTGCCACCCAGGGAAGTTTAAATAACCTGCTCAGGATGTACCCTGTATAATGGGTCGAAGAGG
>JAKSDC010000064.1 GCA_022360275.1 Chlorobiales bacterium | reverse complement strand
TGCGTCGGAAGAGAGGGACAGGTCGAGGATCTGGTTGAAATCGCAGTCGAATAACTGCCCGTCGGGTGCGACGGACAGTGTTGTGCGGCACATGACACTCTCGACAGCAGCGGAGTTGAATGCTTCCTTCAGTAAACCGATATATTGCTCGAGATTCCCGCTGCGTTTGAGAAAATCAAGATAGCGGCCGACTGGACAGTTTGTCAGACAATACAGGCGGTTAAAATCAATGCCGTAATCCCGGCGCAGTCTGACTTTATACTCTTCCTCCAAAGATTGTTGCGCCCCTGGAAGAAATGCGCCGACGGGATTATGGACCAAATCAAGAACAAGCCCTGTATCAGGTTTGCCGTACCCGCGAGAATTTAATTCACGGAGAGCTGCAATAATCCTGTCGAAAATATCCGCTCCACGCATTCTCTCGGTTCGATCACGATGAAGACTCGGCAGGGAAACAACAACCTCTGCCGCAGCCTCTGCGTATATGTCGAGAAAATGCTCATATTTTTTATCGAGAAGTATAGCAGCATTGCTGCGGACAAGCAGACGTTTCCGCATCCCCGCCGCTTCTTGGAGAAACCATGCAAGATGGGGATGCATCTCCGGAGCTCCGCCGGTAATATCCAGCGTTTTTATTTCCGGACGGGAGGCTGCACGCAGGCATGCCTCCATATCGAGTCTGCTCATCTCCTCGGAACGATTCGGAGAAGCTTCCACGTGACAATGCCTGCAAGAAAGATTGCAGCGGCGGGTGATATTCATTTGAAGTATCTCTACAGACTGTGCATACAACGGATATGCCGAACATGCTTTAAGCTGTTCGGTAAACAACTGAGAAGAATCCATTCGGTCGAGCAGTTCCTTTTGTTCCATTGTAGCTCATCTACATCTCTTTCTGCTTGACAATCTTGCGCATCTGTGTCGCATGCGCAAGCGTGTCCCCTGCCACCATTGCAGCTCCGACATGAATGGCTTCCATCATCTCATCGTTCCCTACACCGAGAGAAAGACACTTGTTTGTATACACATCGATACAGTAAGGACAGTGCCTCACAGTGGCCACCGCCAGAGCGATCAGCGCCTTCTCTTTTTCCGTCAGCTTGCCTGCAGATGTTGAAGAAAGGTAGTAGTCGAAAAACTTCTTCCCCTGTTCATGAGCGAACTCGTCAATGTTGGAGAAGTCCTGAAGGTCTTTTGTTTCGTAATACTGCTGGCTCATAGTGTTTATCTTTTACTAGTAATCAGGCCGCGGAACAAATTTATAGAGGTGCCTTTATGTTCGTGAATGTAACCCGATAGTATTCCCCTCTGTATCAAGCACCTTGGCAGTAAAACCATATTCTCCAATGTCTGATTTCTCCTGCAATACCCTGCCTTGTTTTTCTGCAGCTCTTCTGCAAACATCCTCGATATCAGCTGCAGTGAAGTATATCAATGTTCCTTTGTCCGAAGGCACATACCCCTCGCCTTTGACAAGACCTCCCGGAGCGCCGATTTCCCCCTCTTTCATGGGAAACCATGCCATCTCCAGCTCACCTATTTCCTGCTCATCAAGCGTCACGCCAAAAACATATTCGTAAAAATCAATGGCTCGCGTCATATCCGAAACCGGAATTTCAAACCAGCCAACCTGATTATAGTCTTCAGCCATGACTTCATCCCCCTGTTTTATGCTTTCCCGCAATACAATGCCTTTACAAGAAACTCAACCCTCACCGGCAAAACAACCTCCGAAAAAACCCGACGATACGTTCCTCATGTATTCCCGGTGGTTTTCTCATGTAACATCTTCCTGTCCGTAATTAGTTCATCCCCCCATGAAAGGATTGTTCGGCATACCCGGAACCAAAGTTCATGGGCGGTTATTGACAACAGAACGGGAAAACGGCAGATACAAGCCAAGCATGGAACCAGAAAATTCCACTGGACTGGATAAGAGGGGATTAAGCCGACTGTAAAGTCAGCCCTCAGTCAAAGTCATTTAGTAACTGAAGGAAATACCGGTTATAAGCGCATTGGTATTGATACCTGCATTAGGCTCGCTTAACCCTGCGTTGGACAGGTGTCTGTAGCGATAACCGGCGTTAAAGGCGACATTGTGCGTCAGTTCAAACTGCAGACCGGCACCGAACTGACTGATAAAGCTAAATCCATAATCACCCTGTTCAACGGTATCGATACTGAAATATGCAGGTCCTGAGCTGATCTCTCCAAAAATTGCAACTCCGTCCGTCAACGGTGTCATATACCGTAAACCAACATTCAGACCTGCTTCAACGCCGCCTTCCGGCTCGATGATGGTATTGACAAACGGCTCTATACCAACCTGCAGGGAACCGGGGCCGCTTATTCCAAGAAGCTCGTTGATGTCGAAACCAAATCTGACCGAAAAAGGAATGATCTGGATATCCTCACTTCCTTCCAGCTCCCCCCATGCATAGCCTGAGCTGAAGGTAAGATCACTGAAACTGACTGGCTCTGAACGGTCGGTAAATGCATGTACCCTCGTTCCGGTATCCGCAGAAGTAACCACGGGAAGAAGGAACAAGCCCGAGAATAGAAGTGTGATAACAATTGTTCTAACGTGGTTCATGCCGGTCAACTGTTAAATGATCTGATGCTGTTTTCAACTTCCAGTATACAAAAACTAAACGAAAATTACATATGCAATGCCAAAGGAATCAGGCTATGGAACCTCTTTGTAACCTGATGCCGGAATGCCCCCGGAAAACCTTCCGATGTACCTTCAGGCGGCCGTTTTATTGGTATCCCCCTTTGAATCTTCGTACCTTTCGGTTAGTTTCAAAAAGTCACCTGCAAAACCAGTACTACACTTCTGAATCCCGCTATTTTCTATGGAATATCTTAGCAAGACAATCGTTCGTGAAACCGTCGATCCGATCCAGATTATCGATGTCACCGGAGAAGTCCGGGCATTTGTCGCATCATGCGGCCTTGAAAAAGGACAGATAACCCTCGTAAGCCAGCACACTACCGCATTCGTTAATGTAAACGAGCAGGAACCCAGGCTGCTTGAGGATATGGTTATTTTTCTGAAGCGCCTCGTGCCGAAAGATGGCGGCTATCTCCACAATATCGCTCCCGTCGACGGCCGCGATAACGCACATTCGCACCTCATGGGCCTTTTCATGAACAGCTCCGAAACCATTCCTTTTGAGTCGGGAAAGCTGCTTCTTGGCCAATGGCAGTCAGTTTTTCTTGTGGAACTCGACGGTCCGCGCCCCAAACGCAAACTCCTTATGCACATTGCAGGCGTCTGACTCTACTGCATTACAACAGCCAATTGCCGAATAACCTGAAAAGTATGCATTGCTATAGCTCCAATTTTTAAAAATTTCACGGCAAGGAACCGGGAACATCGCAATCCGGTTAGATGAACAGTACAAAAATGGAATGAAACTTTTACTTGTGTTGATCAAAGGTTCGGTCATGTTTCTTTGAAAGAAATCATTTGCGATACGCAACATCATTCAGATAAGAATACCTTCTATGGAAAACTTGACGCTGCTTTCGGTAAAGGAAAAGTATCCTTTCCTTTCGGAAATTCACTCCCCTGAAGATCTTAAAAAGTTCAAACCTGAACAACTTCAGAAAATAGCGGATGAATGCAGAGCTTATCTTATCGATGTTGTTGCGGAAAACGGGGGCCACTTCGGCTCAAGCCTCGGCGTCGTTGAAATGACCGTGGCGCTCCATTACGTTTACAAGACACCATACGACCAGATCATCTGGGATGTGGGGCACCAGGCTTATATTCATAAGATGCTGACCGGCAGAAAAGACCGGATGCATACAAACAGGAAATACGACGGCCTGGCAGGCTTTCCTAAAATATCCGAAAGTCCCCATGATGCTTTTGGAACCGGACACGCCTCCACCTCGATCTCCGCGGCTGCAGGACTGGCTGCTGCCCGTGACCTTTCCGGAAGCAACGAAAAAATCATCGCAATTATCGGCGACGGGAGCATGACAGGAGGCATGGCATTTGAAGCCATGAACCATCTTGGAGACACCAAAAGCGACGTCCTGGTTGTTCTGAACGACAACCAGATGGCAATTGCCCCCAGCACCGGCGGACTTAAAAACTATCTTGTCAACATTTCTCTGAACAAAACTTACAACAAGGTCAGAAAATTTATCTGGGACTCTCTTTCCCTGCTCAACAATGATCTTGGAGAAACAGCGAAACACGCAGTACACAAGCTCGAGGACGGTATAAAAGCTGCCTTGACCCCCGGAGCTTTTTTTGAAGCTCTTGGTTTTCGCTACTTCGGCCCCATTGACGGACATGATACAGAAAAACTGGTGAAAGCTTTCAAGGAGATGCAGGAGCTGCCCCATCCCAAACTGCTTCATGTGATTACAACGAAGGGGAAAGGTTTCAAACCCGCTGAAGATAACCAGAGTAAATGGCATGCAAGCAGCGGAGGATTCGATACCACCACCGGAAAATCCCTGAAAAAATCCGGAAAGATCCCGCCACCAAAATATCAGGACATCTTTGGCAAAGCCTTGACCGAGCTCGCTTCCAAAGACCACAGAATTGTCGGCATTACCGCCGCCATGCCCAGCGGGACATCGCTCGACATATTCCAGAACACCCACCCCAAACGTTTTTACGATGTCGGCATCGCTGAACAGCATGCTGTAACGTTCGCTGCAGGAATGGCAGCCAAAGGTTTCAGGCCTTTCTGCGCGATTTATTCCACCTTCCTGCAAAGAGCATACGATCAGCTGATTCATGACGTCGCGCTTCAGAAGCTGCCGGTTGTTTTCGCCATCGACCGTGCCGGGCTGGTGGGAGAAGACGGACCGACCCATCACGGTTCATTCGATCTTTCCTATCTTCAACCGGTTCCAAATATGATTGTAATGGCACCGAAAAACGAGCAGGAGCTCCGTGACATGATATATACCGCATCGCTTTACAACGACGGTCCGGTCGCCATCCGTTACCCGAGAGGCATCTGCACCGGCACGACCCTGAATCCTGATTTCAATGCGGTTGAAATCGGAAAAGGCGAAATCATACGTGACGGTTCATCCATAGCCATTCTTGCAATCGGCACCATGGTGCAAAGATCGCTCGAAGTCTCACGTCTTCTTGAACAGGAAAACATCGAAGCTCTCGTGGCAAACATGCGTTTTCTTAAACCACTCGATACGGCAATGGTTCACGCCATAGCGGAACGTCATGAAAAAATTGTTGTTATCGAAGAAAACAGCGTTATCGGAGGACTTGGAAGCGCGGTTAACGATCATCTCAGAAAGGAAGGATTGTCAAATAAGGTCTTGACGCTGGGGCTGCCTGACAAATTCGTCACTCATGGCAGCATGAAGGATCTCTACCGGCTGCTTGAGCTGGATGCTGAAAATCTCAGCAGACAGATCAGCAGCTTTTACAACGGTACTGCACCCGGAAAAAACGAAAGCAGCCAAAGCATAATACGCACAGAAAGATTTGCATAAACACCTGCAAGCAAATCGTCAGCCATCACTCCCCAGCCACCAGGCAATTTTTGTGCGCTGTTGACCGGTTCCGGTTTCAGGATATCAAAAAACCTGAACGCCACAAAGCCAAGAATGGCCGTAAACCACCCGACCGG
The DNA here is from genome assembly GCA_022360275.1 of Chlorobiales bacterium. Classification (GTDB taxonomy): domain Bacteria; phylum Bacteroidota; class Chlorobiia; order Chlorobiales; family Chlorobiaceae; genus Prosthecochloris. Next base: position 9,089 of record JAKSDC010000064.1, on the reverse strand, counting down.
CAGCAACAGGAGCGCCAACCATTGACCTGCAAACTCGTCAATAGTAACCCGAGAAGGATCGTGCCCGTATACCTCTTCCATAACCCCGGAAGCCCAAAGGCCGGAAGCGAAAAGAATCGCCAGAACCGGGAGCGCTGTTTCAATCTGCAAAAGTGAAGGAAACAGAACAAAGAGAGTAACTGCAGCAAGGCTCGTGATCGTACCGGGAGCAAATGGAAAATACCCGAGTCCGGCACAGCTTCCCAGAAATTTGGCGGCAAACATTCTCATGCAGCAACACGTTCTACGCTCCTATCGTGAGGGGGAAGGACTCGACAACCCTCTCCAGTTCTGCACCAGGTATGAAATACCGGTATAAACCGTATAGAGCGTTATCAGAAGCATGATATAATCCAGGTAATCCGAATGCAAAACCCTTTTCACCAATGCTGATATATCTTCCCCGGTAAACTCCTTTTCCTTGAGAAGGATAAGAAGCATGATCACATAAGCAAAAACGTTCTGTGTAATCGTCTTGTATTTTGCCTCTCTGCTTGTCACCACCGGTTTGTTTTTCCACTCTGCATAAACACGCAGAACCGTCACAACAACATCACGCAGTACAACCAGCAAAACCATCCACAGGGAAAGGTATCCCTCCCAAACATAGATTAGAAATGCCGCTGTGATAAGAAACTTGTCGGCAAGAGGATCGAGAAACGCTCCGAGTCTGCTGGTAAGACCATATTTTCTTGCATGATAACCATCATAAATGTCGGTCAGCGAAGCAGCCACAAAAACAACAACCCCCAGAAGTTTCATATACGGCGAATCAAGCAGCAGCAAAAACATAAAAACCGGAACAAGCAGTATTCGCAATGCTGTCAACTGGTTGGGTAAAGTCATATGTTGCATACCACGGCAAACATTGATAAATATTGGAAAGGCCTTCCATTTGCGCTCAAGATAATGTATCCGCCCCACATTCTCAACTGAAGGAAGATCGGTTGGATAGCTCGATGGGCTATCCGATTTTCTTGCTACCCAGCCATCCGGCCTCTATCACAATTCTACAATCGTCACCCCCACGCCCCCTTCCGACCAGTCCCCAAGCCTGAAGCTTTTTACTGCCGGATGCTGTTTCAGGCAATGTGCCACCTTCTGACGCAGAGCACCGGTTCCCTTCCCATGAATAATCGTGGCCTTGTGCACCCTGTTCAGCCGCAGTTTATCCACAAACCGCTCTATTTCACCGACAGCCTCATCTCCGAGAAAACCGCGAAGGTCAAGTTTTGTGGATGCAAGCGTAGAGACAGATGCGCGTGGCACTGCACGTTCGAGCTTTTTTGCTTTTGTCTTTGATATCTTTTCCAGGTTCTTGAGCGCTGTGGACAACCGGAAGGTTCCACACTGCACCACAACATCCTCACCCTGCAAAGACACAACTTCACCGGAGGCGTTGGTTGTCAGAACACGAACGGTATCACCTTCCCGGATAGAAGGATCGGGCCGAAGCGAACGTTCCAGTTCCGCCGTAATGTTTTTTTCTTCCCGGAGCGCTGCCTTTTTCCGCTCGCTCAGTTCACTTCGTGCAGCTTCAACAACCTGATCTTCCGGCCTTTTCTTCACATCGTGAACAATCTCACGAATCGCTTTTTTGGCTTTTTCAATTTCACGGACCATCTCCTTCTGAGCCTTCATCTTCATTTCCCGTTCCCGGCTCTTCAACTCTTCCTTTTTCTCTTCAAGACGCTGGCGTTCACACTCGAGCGCCTCCCGTTCCTGCGCCAGCGACTCTCTGAGCTTTCCGTTCGTCTCCAAGGAAACCCTGAGGTCATCCAGCAGAGCGTCAAGACCGGTTCTGCCTTTATCAAGATAACGTTCAGCCCGAACAAGCACCTCCCTGCTGAATCCCATACGCTGCATCATGGCAAAAGCAAAACTGTTGCCGGGCAGCCCTTTCAGAAACCGGAATGAAGGACTCAGCAACGAGCGGTCAAATTCCATGGCTCCGTTTACCACTCCAGGTTTCTCATGTGCATAGGCTTTCAGTTCCCCGAGATGTGTCGTAACAATAACCTTTGCACCTTTTGCAAGCAGTTCCTCGATAACCGAACGTGCGATAGCGCTCCCTTCCTCGACATCCGTTCCCGAGCACAACTCATCTATCAGCACGAGACTCCGAGACGACGCTGCATCGAGAATCTCCCGTATATGTTCCAGATGGGAACTGAATGTTGAAAGGTCATTTTCGATTGACTGCTCATCGCCTATCTCGATAAACAGCTCTTCAAACAGCGGAAACACCGAACTTTCGCTACAAGGGACAAGAAAACCGTGAGCCAGCATATAACACAGGAGACCCGCTGTTTTCATCGCAACCGATTTCCCTCCGGCATTTGGACCCGAGATAACAAGAACCTGCTCTTTTTCATTCAGTTCCATATTCAAGGGAAAAACCTTCTCGTTTTTCCTGCGATGGGAAACAAGAAGCCACGGATGAAAACCATTGACAATCCGTAACATCTTCCCTTTTCTGATTTCCGGCATCACCGAACCGGTATCACGAGCAACTTGAGCACGACCATAAATCGAATCAAAAAACGCCATCAGATCCTGGTTATGCCGCACATTCTCACGTTCTGCGCTTATATGCCCGGTTGTTTCCCTCAATATTCGTTCCACCTCCCTGTGCTCGCTTATTTCGAGGTCCTGAATTCTATTGCTCAGCTCAAGTGTCTCAGCAGGCTCGATAAAAACCGTTTGTCCGGTATCGGAATAATCCTGAATAAACCCCGGAAGTTTGTACTTGTATTCCACCCTGAGCCCCAGGACCAGCCGGCCGTTTTTCATTGCAACTGTATCTTCCATAAGCCAACCGTTTTCCTGACACCGCTTCAACAAACGAACCATCTTTTTTCTCAGCGTTCTTCTGCTCTCATTAAGCTCATGCCGGAGAGCCAAAAGACCGTCACTTGCCGTATCACGAACCTGCGCCTGTTCATCGACAACCCGCTTGATTTCATACTGCAAAGATTTCTCCAGCCACAGCTGTATCGTCAGGGTATTCAACGAGGGGGAAACGGCGCGATTTTGAAAGATACATTTCCTGAGCTGGACAGAAGCGTGAAGAAGGTCATGAATATCAAGCAGTTCCTGTGGCTCGAGATACGTATCGGCCGTATTGAGTTTGTCGAGCAGTGGACGAGTGTCCGGCAAGCTGGCAAAAGGCAGCGGATTACCTTCATCGAGAAACGTCTGCAACTCGATAACCCGCCTAAGCTCCTCTTCCAGTTGTGCATGGTCAGAGAAAGAGGTTGCGTTGGCAAGCACATCCCTTCCCATATCGGAGATACAAAAGGATGAAGCGTAGGATACAATCCTGTCAAAATCCAGCTTTCTTTTTGCCGTGTTATCCATCATCAACTCTCTATCCGATTGTCAAGAATACCTCTTCTGTCGAATGAAAATAAAATATCCATGATATGCTGCCTAATTACCATTTTACGTTCAACCTGCCGCTGGAAAAAGCGTCGGGTAAACGTATATTGCTCTTTTTCCTGTCTGATGCTGTCATTAATCTAAACAACGGAAACATGGAAAAACAGAAGCTTGTCGTTATCAGTACCATTGGCAATGAAAATCCTGAAAAAGCAACCCTGCCATTTGTGCTCGCAACAGCCTGTCAGTCTCTGGATACTGATGTTGTGATGTTCCTGCAGTCTTCTGCGGTTGTTCTTGCAAAAAAAGGTGAAGCGGACAACATCAGGGCAGAAGGGCTCGCTCCACTGAAAGACCTGCTTGATACTTTTATGGAAATGGAGGGTTCGCTTTACTTGTGCTCCCCATGCATCAAGGAAAGAGGCATTTCAATGGATAATGTCGTAGAAGGTGCAGAAGTTGCCGCTGCAGGAACGCTGGCAAGTGAAGTTTTAGGAGCCAAATCTGTAATCACCTATTAAACGCCTTACCCCGATTCAGTAGGGGCGAAAAATTTTTGCCCCTGCAGGGTTCACCAACCGGTGCAATCAATTTCCTGAGCTCACAGGGACAACAGATTTCCGATATGACTCCGCTATGATTGACGCAGCTTCATGGTCGGCATCCTGAATAAAGCGTACTGCAGCCACTTGTGAGCAAAATTCATCAGCTCCTCCTCATCGTTTTTCAGCAGTTCCTGCTGCTCTTCATCAATATCGAAGACCTCGAGGAACCTGCTTTCAAAAACAAACGATTTAAACGAATCGATTTCATAACTACCCATAAAAAACATTTTCAGGCTGTTTTCATCGGGTTCAAGATCAGGACTGTACATTTTTTTATTTAAAATAATGTCCATCCAGACCTTGTTTCTGTCGTCATAAACATCGATCTCCTGGGTTTTTCGCCATTCAGAAACAGTCCATTCCTGCTCCTCTTCAGACCCTTTGCAATGCTTCTCCTCTATCAGAAAGTAAAAATCGCTACCTGCTGCACCCTCGTTTTTGTAGATGCCGAATCCAACCGGGTAGTACCTGCATGCAAGGGGACGGTCGTCATAGATTGAGCAACCTTCTTTCTCGACAAACCGGCACGCTCCCGTTTCTGCAAGTTTCAGTTTCAGGAAAGGGAGTTTGGATTCGCCGTGAATAACCGGCTTGGTGTACTCCGAAATGAATTCAGCAGAAGTCATCCCGAGACGGTTTTTCATCCGCAGAACATCGTAAGGCGTTAAAAAAACATCAAGGTCCCTGCAGCACGTATTGTAACAGGAAAGTCCCTTATGACAGCCGAAACGGAATTTACTGTCGTTAGTCAGCCGTGGTTTTTCATCAAGGTTCACCCCGATTTTATTCAATATGTTGTCCATGTTTTACCTCTTTTATCCTTTTAGGGCACCGCTATTTATTTCATGATTCCAACTGCTTCGTCGATCCCGGCTTGTCGGGATTCAAACCCTCATGTCCCGACAGGTCGGGGCACGCTCCCGATAAAATCGGGACTCATGACAATAAATAGAGATTTCTTTTATGCCTGAACTGATGTTTATCGCTCCCGCTCCCCTGGGAACCATGAAATACGGGGCAACGTTACACAGGATGTGTTGCATAAACTGCAAATATGGTTTATCATGCGTTCTTGCGACAAACATACCCAAATTTTGACTTAATGAGAAATACTATGAAGATCAAGGAAGCGCCGGAATGCCCCCATTGTGGAACAAAGATGAAAAAATGCGAACCGCCTCCCTACAATTACGGAGACGGACTGGGCTGGTGCACACCGTACTTTTATATATGCTTCAATGATGATTGCAGTCTCTACGTAAACGGCTGGAACAACCTCAAAAACAATTTCAACAAGGTTGCATCATACCGATGCATGTGCTACCCCGATAACGGCGTGTTCGAAGCAATGTGCGTCTTCTCACCCGACGGCCTGAAAGGACAGGTCATTGAAGAAGAATAAAAAGAGGCTGTCTCAAAAGGGCGGCCTCCGTGTATTTGCAGGCAATCGTTAAGAGCTCCAAGATACAAGGAAACCGGGACTGGAGAGTGTGATATCCCTCCTGATTGTCATCACAGGGCGCGACCGGGGGATCCATCTTTTGCCGAAAATCTCCTGGATGCCCGGATCTCCGTAAAAACAAAAAAGCTGCCCCATAATTGACTTATGAGGCAGCCTCTTCTCTTCAGTTATTCTCGAATACTTCCCTGCTCTCGTCACACCTCCACATCGCGCTTCAGCATTTTTGTATACGTAATCGCAACTGTTCTGTAAACAAAATGCGCAAGCTTTGAATACGGCATATAAATAATGATGTAGAACACAAATACCAGATGCAGGAAATAGGTGAGATAGGCGATCACCGGAGGGAAGCTCATCACCCTGAACATCTGCGCGAGCATCCCCGAAGCACCGACCAGCAGCACCATACTTACAAAGACCCAGTCAAACGATGAGGTAACCGTCTCGACGTCTCTTTCCTTCATTCTGTTGGCAACCACCAGACCACCCCCAACAAGCAGCGCAAGTGAACTGAGATTGGCCAGAAGCTTGAAAAGTGACTTTACAATCAGCACCATGGTCTCAGAACCGCCGAACAGTGCAAGAATATCGGGGTCGTCAACCGGATAAGGCGATTCCCATTTAAATCCGTAAAGGAACAAAATAGCACACAGCGTGGTGATAAAGAGCCCGATAAATCCGTAAAATACAAGCATGTGCGCGATCGACCTGTCCTTGTTTTCATCGCACTTCTTGAACTTCGAATGGGTCATGATCTCCTTGAGCGTCTCGATAAAGCTCGGCAGAAAACCCGCCTTGGGCTTCATCTGAGAGCCTTCGCTGAGGTTTTTCCAGAACCTTGTGATGCTGATCCCAAACATGAGTACGGCAAGACCTGAAAGCGGAACAAATATCTGGTCGATATAGTGTACAGGGAAAAACTTGGAAAACACAACTTCACCTTCAGGAATGTTTAGATGTCCCGTCACTCCCAGAACAAGCAAGAAGAAAACAACCGGGATGGCAAGAGCCTGCCAAAGGTTTTTTGGATCACCGGCGATCTTTCCCATGAATTTCGGGAAGGCGTTTTCCTGAATAACGCTTTTTCTCAGGATGGAAAGCACGTCACCGGGCTTCGCCCCCCTCGGACAGTATTTAGAGCAGTCGTTACAGTTATGGCAGAGCCATATATCCGCACTTTTGACAAGCTCATCCTTCAGCCCCCACTGTGCCATAACCATCTCTTTCCGGGGAAACGGCTTGTCGTCGGGGGACAAAGGACAGACAACGGAGCAGGTCGCACACTGATAACATTTCTTCATTGTATCGGCACCGGCCTCTTTCAGCTCCCTGACAAACTTTACATCCGGTGTAAATACAGTCTTTTCAGCCATATATTACCTCCACATTTAACAGCTGTAAAACCAGGACAACAGCAGGCCGGACTTGTTCCTGCCTTTTACGATCTCTGCCTGCCGCTGTCTGCGTTATTATTATTAGAATCCCTTGTAAGGATTTTCACCAATGTCGTCGATTTTCTTGGAAAACTCCTCGATTATTCCGGGCAGTTTCTCCCATTCACTGATGGAAAGCTGAACCTGTTCGACCCTTTCGGCTTCGAGCATGAGACGATCGAGCGTTTCCTGAACTTTCCCCAGCCTCTCGTTGGCCATCTGGCTGCCTTTGACGTAATGACACTGATAGTCGTCGCCATATTTACAGCCGAGGAGCAGAATTCCGTCGATTCCCCGTGAAAGCGCGTCGGCAACCCAGACGAGGTTCAATCCTCCGAGACAGCGCAAAGGGATCAGTCTGATGTTGGGATTCATGGTGATCCTGTTCAACCCCATCATATCAAGTGCAGGGTAAGCATCGTTTTCACAGACGAATCCGAGGATGAAGGTACCTTCGTCGGGCACCTCGATTGATTTCAATACGGATGAAATCATATCGACGCTGTAATCCTTGAAAGCAATCACCCTCTGCGGACATGCTCCCATACAGACGCCGCAACGTCGGCAACGAGACGGATATTCAAGCGGTGTCCCGTCATCCGTTTCGTCATAGGCGCCAAAAGGACACTCTACAGTACAGCGTCTGCACTGGGTGCAGCTTTCAAACCGAATTTCCGGATAGGTGCGATCCCACGTTCTCGGGTGCACGGCACGTCCCTCTGCGGTAAGCGCAAGACACTGTATGGCCTTCAGTGCCGCACCGGTTGCATCGGCAGTAGACTGTACGGCATCCATGGGGTGCCGTACCGTTCCGGCAGAATAAATGCCGGTCCGCCTCGTTTCGTAAGGGAAGCAAATGAAGTGCGAATCAGGGAAGCCCCATTTGAGATGAGGCATTTCAGGGCCCTGGCGATACTTGAGATTGAGAATGAGGCTTTCCGGTTCGAGCGCCTCGATCTCACCGTCTTCGGTCTCTTTTTTCACCATGTTCCCGATGTATTCAGGCGTAAGGTTGTTGACCGTCTTGTCATCGGGAACCATACTTGAGACCATTCCCGTTGCCAGCACAACCATGTCGGCCTGAACTTTCATTTTCCTGTCAAGAAGTCGATTATCGATCTCGACATTGAGACTGCCGTCCGAAGCCTCTTCTATACCGAGAATTTCCCCTTTTGCAAGAAAAATCCCTTCGTCGTCCTGCGCGGATTTGTAAAAGTTCTCGTACAACCCCATGGTCCTCATATCCTTGTATATCACAAAGGCACCTGCATCGGGATCCGACTCTCTGACATATTTCGCCTGTTTCAACGATACGTTACAACAGACCGTCGAGCAGTACGGCACATGCTTTTCATCACGCTGCCCCGCACATTGCATGAAGACAACATTCTTCGCCGGCTTGCCGTCCGACGGCCTGAGCACCTTCCCGTTGCCTTTTGTGACAAGCTCTTCCATCTCGAGGTTCGTCACGACGTTCTTGTATTTTCCGTATCCGAGATGGTCGAGTTTTCCCGCATCGTATGGCTTCCATCCCGTGGCCAAAACAATAGAGCCTGCATCGAACGTCTCTGCCGATCCATTACGGTCTATCGTTACCTTGTATTCACCGGGTCCGCCCTCGATTGAAGAAATCGTCGTGCCGGTATGGATGGTGATGTTCTTGTCGTTCTCAGCAGCCTCGATCTTTGCGCCAATGGTGGGTTCTTCGAGTTCGGCAAACGGCGGTTTGCTCGGGAATACCCGGTACATTTTTTTCGCCCAGCCCCCTAGCTCGGCGCTTTTTTCGACCAGCACGGTCTTATACCCGGTCTGCGAGGCTTCGAGGGCGGCGGTCAGTCCGGTAACACCCCCGCCAACCACGAGAACGGTCCGGTTGACGTCGGTGATCTTCGGCTCGGGAACTTCGGCCTTTTCAGCCCTTGTAATTCCCATTCTCAGATAATCGGCGGCAATCATCTGGGTCGTTTCCCTGGATTCTTCATCCGAAGGCTGTGTCCAGACAACCTGCTCGCGCAGATTCACCCTCTCGACAACGTTTTTCAGAGGGTCAAAGTCAAAGGCATCGGTATTGACCCTTGGAGAACATGCGGCAATAACGATCTTGTTGACCTCTCCGTTGTTTATATCGTCCTTGATAACCTGTACGCCCTCCCTGCTGCACAGGAAAGG
>JAKSDC010000060.1 GCA_022360275.1 Chlorobiales bacterium | reverse complement strand
GCACCTCTATTAATTTGCTGTGCACCATGATTACTTCGTTGATCGGTGCTCGAAATCCTCATGTACTACGTGTACACTCCGGTTTCTGCGCTCCGTTCGCCTCGTACTCAAGGCGCTCGCGACAATTTATAGAGGTGCCCTACAGGGAGTCATTGAGTTTATTGCGGAGGTTTTCGTTAACTGCTTTCACCTGACACCGATTATCGTTTCGATTATTATGTTAGGATGTGTTACGTTTTTTATGGTGAGTTTTTTGTTGCTATGACACCTTGATAACCTACTGATCGTTATGCTCCTCGACAGTTCTCTTCTTGTTCTCGGTTTAACTCTCCTGCTGGGAGGCGGCAACTTCCTTGTGACCGGCGCGTCCGCACTGGCAAGGAATTTAGGGGTGTCGCCGCTGGTAATCGGCTTGACCGTTGTGGCTTTCGGCACCAGTGCTCCCGAGCTGTCCATCAACCTGCTTGGCGCATTGCAGGGAAACAGCGGAATCTCGTTTGGCAACATTATCGGGTCCAATATTGCCAATATCGGGCTCATTCTTGGTCTGACGGCGCTGATCAGGCCGTTGACGATCGAGAGCGTTATCATTTCAAGGGAGATTCCGATGATGATTCTCGTCTCGGCAATTGCGCTGATAGCGGGAAGCGACCTTTTTCTTCGCGCAGCTCCCGGTATGTTCGACCGTTCGGACGGGTTCGTTTTTTTGATGCTGTTCGGCGTGTTCATGTACTATACAATCAGGGATATCGTGAAAAAGCGCAGGGACTCTTTGGTTGAAGAGGCTGAAGAATTTGCCGGAGGTAAAGGTCTGAAAAATACCGTGCTGAATCTGGGAATGTTTGTTGGAGGGCTTGCAGGGCTGCTCGTCGGTGGAAAGATCTCGGTCGATGCCGCAGTCGGCATTGCAGAGGCGCTTGCTGTTCCACAGGTGGTTATCGGTTTGACGGTCGTAGCTCTGGGAACAAGTTTACCTGAGCTGGTTACTTCTCTGGTTGCAACCTTTCAGGGGAAAACCGATATTGCTGTAGGCAATGTTGTCGGCTCGAACATATTCAACCTGCTTCTTGTCAACGGGTTATGTTCTTCAATAACACCGATTGCCGTACCCGAGAACGGGGGATTTTTCGATCTGCTCATGATGCTTCTGTTGGCACTGTTTCTGCTTCCAATGAGTATCACGGACAATAAAAGGATTGTCAGGTGGGAGGGAGCTGTACTGCTTGCGTTGTATTTTGGCTATAACATCTGGAGAGTAGCGGGGTAGAGTTGGAATTGACGATTGACTTACTGACGAATGAATAATGAAAGATTGATTCGGACGACGGGTGGGAAAAGAGTGAAAGTCAAAAGGTAAAAGCTGGGGAAGGAGTGAGGAGTTACAGGAAAGGAGTAAGTAGCCAGGAGTAAGGATTAAGGATTTTTGTGACGAATGGAGAATGAAAGAGTGTTATGGGTGACGAGAAGGAATAGGATGAAAGGTAAAGGGCAAAGGTCGAAGGTCGAAAGGCAAACAATGCTTTTGTTGAATTGTTGAGTCGTTGATCTGTTGAGTTGATATTTCGGAATCCAGAAAGCGGAATCCCTGCTGTCCAGCAATCAAGCGATTACAATATGAAACTCATTGAAGTCATTGCCGATGAGGGCAGTGTGAAAACCGTTGCAGCAATAGCGGAGAAACACAAGGCCCGTGATTTCCGTACCGGTTTAAAAGACAGGGGTGGCCTGCAGCCGATGCGTCTTTTAGTGACGGACGACAAAGTGCAGGAAGTACTGGATGCCTTGCAGGGTGTGCTCGGAGCCCAGTCTTATACAAAACTACTGGTTTATCCCATCGATATTTCCCTCCCGAAACAAACCGAAGAGCAGGAGGAGAAAGAGGCAAAAGCAACCCAGGCGCGTGAATCACTTTACAAAGAGGTGCAGAAAAATGCCCGTCTCGATATGAATTACCTTGTGCTTGTGATGCTTTCGACAATCGTCGCGGCTATAGGACTGATCGAGAATAACGTAGCGGTGGTGATCGGGGCAATGGTGATTGCCCCCCTTCTCGGACCGAATCTTGCTTTCGGGCTCGGTACGGCTCTCGGAGATCTTTCGCTTATGAATAATTCCCTGAAAACGCTGTTTGCAGGGGTGCTGCTTGCAGTGACCGTTTCGGTCATTATGGGGATTGTCTGGCCGTTTCCGCTTACCAGTCCCGAGTTGATTGGCCGTACGGATGCCGGTCTGGACTCCATCGCACTGGCTTTTGCATCAGGAGCGGCAGCGGCGTTGTCTCTCAGTACCGGATTGCCGAGCGTGCTTGTGGGTGTCATGGTTGCCGTTGCACTGCTTCCTCCGGCAGCTACTTTCGGGCTTATGCTCGGACACGCTCGCCCTGATCTGGCGGTGGGCGCAGCGCTACTGTTTGCGGTGAACGTCGTCAGCGTGAACCTTGCCTGCAAGCTTGTGTTTCTCATCAAGGGTATTCGTCCAAGAACGTGGTGGGAGAAGGAAAAGGCCAACAAGGCCATGCGGAGGTATATTGTCATCTGGGTGGTGACCCTGGCTTTGCTCGGCCTTGTTATATACATTCGAACATTTTCTCTCTGAGTGAGCATTTCAAAATATGGCAATTGCTATTTGAGATCACGGTATTTTTCTCTGTGTTGGTCAGGGGTATTTTTTTCAACGATAATGTTTAAGCGATGGCGAGGTTTACAAAAGGTTACAAAAAGAAGGTAGGACTGCCGTCAGGGAGTCTTATTTATATCGGTGAAAAAAAAGTTGAACATCCTCGGATTAAAATCATCGATTTCAGCGATGAATACTGCATGCACAAGCAGGTTCCGGGTATAGAGGATTGTACGCCCTACAAAGAAAAGGAGACAACGACCTGGATAAACATCGACGGCTTGCATGATGTGAAGCTTATTGAGTCGACCGGAAAGCTCTTCGATATTCATCCCCTTGTTCTCGAGGATATTCTGCATACCGGCCAGCGTCCGAAGATCGAGGAGTTCGATGACTATATCTTCCTCGTATTCCGCATGATTTCCTATGACGAAGAGCAGGAAAAAGTGCTGGAAGAGCAGTTGAGCATCGTGCTGGGAGAAAACTATGTGATCTCCTTCCAGGAGGAACCTGGAGATATGTTTGACTCGGTTCGGGAAAGGATCATCCAGGGGAAATTGAAGATACGCCGTAAAAAAGCGGATTACCTTGTCTATGCATTGCTCGACACAGTTGTGGACAATTATTTCCAGGTGCTGGACAAGCTGGAGCGGAGGCTGGAAGAGCTTGATGGGGACCTGTTTGAGGAATCGTCGCCCGAAACTTTCCACAAGATTGGCGCTTTAAAGAAAGAAATAATTCACCTGCGGAAATCAGTATGGCCTCTCAGGGAGACCGTTAATTCAATAACGAAAGGGGAGTATGACACCATCATCGACGAATCAAACTTGTTGTATTTCCGGGATGTGTACGATCATATCATTCATGTGATCGATATCCTGGACAATTTCAGGGAGATGATCGCCGCCATGCATGATACCTACATGAATTTTGTGAACAGCCGCATGAACGAAGTCATGAAGATACTGACGGTTATCGCAACGATGTTCATTCCGCTCACGTTTATAGCCGGTGTGTACGGCATGAACTTCCGCTACATGCCGGAACTCGAGTGGCAGTGGGGGTATTTCGGTGTGCTTGGGTTCATGGGGTTGCTTGTTGTCAGCATGATTTTCTACTTTAAAAGAAAAAACTGGTTTTAGGGCATCTCCATTAATTTATTCCGCATTTCGATAGCCAACCAAAACCTTTTTGATATGGAATGGTACAAAGTTCTCGATGATGCTTTACAGATAGGTGAAGGGCAGGTTATAGAGGCAAACGCCGGGGGGCGGACCATTGCGCTTTCAAAAATGAACGGCGTAATCTGCGCGCTTGACGGTGTGTGTCCGCACGAAGGCGGCCCGCTCGGAAAAGGAGATATCGAAAACGGCCACGTCACCTGTCCCTGGCACGGCTGGGAGTTCGATCCCTGCACCGGCCGGGATGCCTACAACCCCGCACGGGGAGTCGAGTCGTTTCCGGTTGAGGAAAGGGAGGATGGGGTTTATGTTGGGGTTTAGCTTGATGGGGTTTAGCTTGATGGCGAAATGGCACAGCATTGACATGAGAGGGGGTCAGTGGCTTGAATCCTCTATTACCGACAAGTCATCTCAAAGTCTGCATGTCTAAGTATTGCAAATTTTGTAATTGCTCCGATTCCTAATCTTCAATAGTTTTTCAGAATGCATTGTATGCTTTTCCAGCAACAACGAGTGCATGGTGCCATAGTTGTTGTGCTCATTGATATATCTGAGGTTTCATGAGGATTCTCTGGCTAAGGGAATAAGAGATTCAGAGAAGTAATCGGGGAGCGAAGCTGATCGACAGCTATAAAAGGAAAGATACTTTTACTGCATGACTATCAAGAGCTATAAGCGCTTATCAAAAAATTGATAATCAACCCAGTTCCCTGAGAAAAATGCTCTCAACAAAGCCCGTTTACAAGAGTATGGTATATCGTTAGACGAGTCAGGCTGAAAGTCGGGTATGACGACAAATGCCGTCAGTTTCATTTTAACAATGAGTACAACCTTGGGTAAAAGTATAAATTGTTTGCAACGTCCCCTCGTTTTTCCGGCAAGAAGTTCTGAATGGGTCGGAGGGCCTTTATGTTGCGGCATGATCCGTTTGTTAGGTAAATCGTTTGCTTAATGTATCTTGTTTAATAGCAATACGTGATCTGGAAGTAAACAGAAAGCCCTGTGCCAGATGAGGATAATGTAAAGAATGGATTTGTGCGAATAGTAATTCTATTAATAAAGGTGTAATACAATGGTCAGACAATTGACAGCAATCATAGAAAAAGAGGGAGGTGGATTCGTTGCCCTTTGTCCGGAAGTGGATGTGGCAAGTC
>JAKSDC010000041.1 GCA_022360275.1 Chlorobiales bacterium | reverse complement strand
TGCAGGCGGTCGCGGATGGCCCGGCCTATTCCTTCTTCCGGGGGCATTTCGCAGAAGATAACCTCTATATTTTCCCGGTCGCACTCCCGGAAGAAGCTGAACAGTTTGTAGGCGTATTCTTCAGGATCCTGGCACACAGCGATTTTTGTGACCCCTTCAGGTGGGGCGGAGAGGCCGATCCAGGCGCTTTTTTTGGCTTCCTTGCAGCCGGGGAAGCCCGGACCGCAGAGTTTGACCTGCGCGGAAGGCGAGTAGTGTGGATACTTGAGCCCGGGGCTTTTGGGTTGCTGATGCGTTTGGGTTGCGGCCGCAATGGTTTCCGGAACATACTTTCTAAGCGATTCCAGGCTGACCGCTCCTGACCTGAGCAGCCGCGGAGGGGTTTCCGAGCAGTCCACAATCGTTGATTCCAGCCCTATGGTGCTTTGCGGGCCTTTGAGCACACAGCGGATTTTCCCTTTCAGGTCATCATACACAGCTTTCCAGTCGGTTGAACTTGGGCGGCCGGAAATGTTTGCCGAGGGTGCCGCTACGGGATGGCTGCACCGCTTCAGAAATTCTGTTGCAACAGGGTGCGAGGGGCATCGTATACCGACGGTAGGTAGTCCGGCCGTAACAAAGGATGAAACGGCCTTGTTTTTTTTCAGTATCAACGTCAGGGGGCCTGGAAAAAAGTGCCGTATGAATATGTCGGCGGTTTCAGGGAGCTCGGATGCAACTTCGTGTATCTGCTCAGGAGAATGGATATGAACAATCAGTGGATTGTCAGACGGCCGGCCTTTTGCCGCGAAGATTTTCCGGATAGCCTCATCGTTGAAGATATCGGCACCAAGTCCATAGACGGTCTCCGTGGGAAACGCGACAGCTTCGCCACGGTTAAGCCAGGCCGCTGCAACGGCAACTGATTCGGTTACTACTGTCTGCATAAGGATGGGAATCGTTCAAGGACAGGTTTCCAGCAAAGGCAGTTTCGGCGGCAACACAAGAATATAGTAGAGGTAGCAGACGAGCGCACTTACCAGGGGTATGGTCAGATTGTCGTCTACCTTGAAGCCGTTGATTCGCAATGAAAGCGCTTCCACAATCGTTGCGGTCAGCGCTGTAATGATTCCGGCAATCAGGTCAAGCCTCGGAACGATGGCGATGATAAGCAGCGCTGAGACCAGAAATGCCAGGCTTCCTTCAAGGCTTTTCTCTCCTATTTTGTGCCGCCCGAATTTTTTGCCTGCAAGCGCAGCCAAGGTGTCAGATACAGCTACCAGAGAGAAGCAGGTAATGGCGATGATTTTCGGGAAAACAAGCACCAGCAGCATGGCCGAGAACATAATATACGTTGCTCCGTTGAACTGCAGGGGTTCTTTTTCACGTTCATGCTCACGAAGCATCGGTTCAAAGGTATCGTGATACCAGCGGAAAAGGGGAGGAATAAAGTTCTTTAAAAGATCGATCAGAAGAAATCCGGCAAAAAGAGGGACGAGGAGCAGCAGAGCAAGTTCCTTGGTAATGCTGCAGTAGATGATTGCGATTAAAACTGAAAAGAGATGTATGAGCTTACGCGCCAGCTCGAATCTGAAGTTCAGTTGGTTGCTGTCAGAGTGCCGCATGTGTTCTGCATTTCAACCGGTTCATAGACTCTTTACCAGGAAAAATCCGTAAATGTTTTCCGGATTTGGGGATAAAGATACGCAACTTTCATGCAACCAATATACACCTCTCTGAAAAAACCATGTGACTCCTTTCACTCGGCATCAACAGCAGCCGGTAATGAGAGCTCTTCTGAAAAGATACATCTTCGTTACTTTTTGCATAACGAAGCAAAAAAATAGTGTTGTTTGAAAGGCGTGAAATCTCTATTATAGGGACATAATGCAGTCGGGAGGCTGCATTATGTTGTTAACGGTAAAAAAACAAAACGGTGCTTACTAATACTTTTAGTAGATGAGGTAAACAGCAGTTTTTTTTGAGGCCCGGAATTATTTTCGGGCCTTTTTTTGTGCTTCATAAATGGTGTATCTTGAGGGCGCTATAGGCGCTCCCTGCCGGGGATGCAGAGGACAGGCTTTTACGTATTTTTCCAACCTGATGCATTTTTTCTCAATGCTTACGGATACAAGAAGAGTTGCAGCAATCGATCTGGGAACCAACTCGTTCCATATGGCGATCGTCGAGGAAAGCGAAGGAAAAGGGATTGTTGAAATAGACCGGGTCAAGGAAATGATCTGTATCGGCCGCGGCAGTATTTCCACCAAAATGCTCGACGAAAGAGCAATGGAATCGGGTATCACGACCCTGAAACATTTTCTGTTACTCGCTACGCAGCAGGGCGTGGAGCCGGGGAACATCATCGCATTTGCAACAAGCGCTATCCGTGAGGCGAAAAACAGGGATATTTTTTTACGGAGGGTCAGGGAGGAAACCGGTCTCAAGATCAAGGTTATTTCAGGTCTCGAAGAGGCCCAGTTTATCTATTACGGGGTACGCCATGCGGTAAAGCTTTCTTCGGAACCGGAGCTGATTTTCGATATCGGCGGGGGGTCGGTTGAGTTTATCATAGCCGACCATAAAAAGATATTCCTGCTTGAAAGCAGAAAGATAGGGGTTGCCCGCATGCTTGAACGGTTCATTACAACCGATCCTGTATCTGGTCGTGAGCTCAGCCTGCTCGAGCAGTTCTTTGCTGCAGAACTCTTTACCTCTGCTGAAAAATCAAGAGAGCTGGATATCAGGAAAGCAGTTGCTTCTTCGGGAACAGCGCAGAACATTGCCAGGATGGTCCGTTCCATGACCGGGCGTGACGATGAGGCAACGCTCAACCAGAGTTCGTTTACGCGAAAGGAGTTTCAGCGGTTCTACAAATCGGTCATAGCAATGACTGCATCGGAAAGAAAAAAACTGACAGGGCTCGATGAAAAAAGGGTAGACCTGATCGTACCAGGACTCATATTGATGAATGTTATTTTTTCTCTTTTCAAGCTCAAGGAGGTGGTGATTTCGGATTCGGCACTGCGTGAAGGCATGGTTGTTCATTATCTGAAAAAAAACCGGTCGGAAAGCGAGAAGAGGCAACTGCAGCTCAATATCCGCCGCCAAAGCGTCATTGAGCTCGGATACCGCTGCGGCTGGGACAAAAAGCATTCCGAGCAGATTGCAGCATTATGCCTGCAGTTGTTCGATCAGCTCCAGCCGTTACACGGTCTGGACGTTCATGATCGTGAGCTGCTGGAGTATGCAGCTCTTTTACATAATATCGGTGCCTTTATTTCCATTTCCTCCCATCACAAACACAGCCAATACATCATTCTCAACGGTGAGCTTCGCGGGTTTGCTCCGGCGGAAGTCAGCATCATTGCGAACGTTGCTCGATATCACAGGAAATCTCCGCCGTCGATGAAGCATGAATCCTACAGCTTGCTCAAACCGAGGCAGCGAAGGGTTGTCGATGTTCTTTCCGGTATTCTCCGGATTGCCAATGGACTGGATCGTGGACATCGCCAGAATATTGTTTCTGTCGGGGCCGATATCACAGAAAGCGCGATTATTATTCGCCTGCATGCGATACACAAGCCTGATATAGAAATCTGGGCGGCTGAAAGGATGAAGTCATGGTTGGAAACCGTGCTCGGAAAATCAATTTGGTTCGAGGCCGATGATGCTTATGAGGGATAGGCTGAAAGGTGACATGCCATCCGGCGGGCCCCACACGGTTTTGTTTGGCGGTTCTTTCCTGAGTGAAAAACAGGGGGGCTGCTTGTTGTTTTCTGATCCGGAGGAAATTATTGAGCTCAGGACTGTTGGACGTCTTCATTCCTTTTTCGAACAACTCGAGAAACGGCTTATGGACGGGTTCTGCCTGGCAGGTTATCTCTCCTATGAAACCGGTTACGGTTTCGAGCCTGGCGCTTTCGGTCCGGCCAACAGAGGCTGTGACAATCTGCCGCTTGCGAGGTTCGGGGTATATCGAGCACCAGAATCGCTCTCTGAAGAACAGGCAAGGCAACTGCTGTCCGGCGATTGCCATGCCGGCAGGCCCGTTTTCGATCTGACGGAAGAAGAATATGCTGGAAAAATCAGGAAAATAAAACGGCAGATAGAAGACGGAAACGTGTATCAGGTGAACTTTACCGGCAGGTATCGTTTTGAGTTCAACGGAAGCGTTCCGGGGCTCCTGAGACGCCTTTCAGAAAAGCAGCCCGACGTGTATTCGGCATGGTTGAATCTCGGATGTTGTCACATTCTCTCTGTATCGCCCGAACTTTTTTTCAGGCGGGAGGGAAACAGTATTGAGGCAAGGCCGATGAAAGGAACATCGCCGAGAGGAAAGGATGAGGGAGAAGACAGATTGAGAAGCGATTGGCTGCAATCCGACAAAAAAAACCGGGCGGAAAACCTTATGATCGTCGATCTTTTACGGAATGATCTGGGAAAAATATGCAAGCCCGGCTCGGTTGAGACGCCGGAACTTTTTGTAACCGAAACCTATCCCACACTTCACCAGATGGTTTCTTCCGTTCGGGGTGAGCTGCAGGATGACTGCTCTCTTTATGATCTTTTCCGTGCGGTTTTTCCCTGTGGTTCGGTAACAGGGGCTCCGAAAATCAGGGCCATGCAGTTGATACAGGAGCTTGAGCATTCTCCGAGAGGCGTCTATACCGGTGCAGTGGGGTATATGCTGCCCGACAGGTCGATGTGTTTTAACGTTGCAATCCGTACGCTGATGCTTTGCAGGGGACAGGGCGAGTATGGTGCAGGCAGCGGCATTGTATGGGATTCGAAGTCCGGAGAAGAGTTTGCCGAATGCCGGCTCAAGGCAAAAATTCTCGATCCTGAACCTGAAAGGGATTTCGGGATTTTCGAAAGCATACTTTTCAATGGCTCGTACGTCTGGCTGGAAGAACATCTTTCCCGCCTTCAGTGCTCAGCTTTTGAGCTTGGTTTTTCCTTCGACGCTGAGGCGACCCGGCAGGAACTGGAGTATTTTGCAGACAATGAGCTTGGCGGTAGCGGCCGATACAAGGTCCGGCTTGATCTCCTTAAAGACGGAAGGCTGAATATCGCTTTTGATGAAATTCCGTTTCAACATGTGCATGATCCGGTCCGGGTCTGCAAGGCTTCGGCTGTTCTTGAGGCTGAAGATCCGTTCAGACGTCATAAAACCACCGAGCGGACGCTTTATGATGAGTTTTTCCGAAAAGCGGCGGCTGACGGGTTTGATGAAGTTCTTTTTTGCAATCAAAGGGGGGAAGTTACCGAAGGGGCAATCAGCAATATCATTATTCTCAAAAACGGGCGGTATTATACGCCGCAGCTTGCCTCCGGCCTGCTGAACGGGATATACCGGCAATATTTTCTTGCAACCCGAGGGAATGCGGAGGAGGCAAACCTCCTGATGGAGGACATCGAAAACGCCGATCTGTTTTTTATCTGTAATTCCGTGAGGGGTTTGAGAAGGGCTGTGCTCTGTGACGAGGTGGTGTGAAGGAGATTGTTGGTTAAATAACGGTTGATGGTGAAAGGGAATAGCTGTATATTTTTTTCAAATAACCCATTGATTGAGAATACGTTAAAATCGCCTACGCTATGCGAGATCACACACCGGATTTTAAGCTGCAGGAGCTCTCAACACAAAACAAGCTACTCGTCAGCGAGACCGTGCGCCGAATTCTTGCCCGTCTGGCTGAAGACCGGCAGTTGACTTCCGATTCGTTGCTTGAGTTCTGGGTCGAGGTTCCCGGTGTCAAACGGCCACGGGGCACATACCGGGGAGGATTCCTGATGCCCGACAGCTTTATTGCAATTACCGATTACTTTCAGACGGAGGCGGGTGAGCTTGTTCCTGTGGAGCCATTCGGCGATGCTGACAGTGCCTGGGAGGAATTATTCGATGAACTCTATTACCAGATTGAGATTTTCACTTCACAGGTCGATTCTTCAAAAGGAATAACGCTCGAACTCTGGACCGGCCACCGCAACAGGCCTGAAGGAGAGTGGATATATGCTGTGGACAGGAAGATTGAACTTGCGTGACTGTCAGGCCGTTTTCTCGGGATAGTTGCACGCTTCCCTGATCGGGCACTCCGAACACAGCGGCTTTCTTGCCTTGCATACATAACGTCCGTGCAGCACCAGATAGTGGTGAAAGTTGATGACCAGTTCTTTTGGAATGACCGCAACAAGAGCGTCTTCGGTATCACGCGGCTTGTCTGTTTTTACAAGACCGATCCGGTTGGAAACCCTTTGGACATGGGTGTCGACGGGCATGACAGGTTGACCGAATGCATTGCTGAGTATAATATTGGCTGTTTTTCTACCTACTCCCGGAAGCTTTTCAAGTTCTTCCCTTGTGCAGGGAACTTCGCCGTCATACGACTCTACGAGTATCTTGCTGGCAGCAAGGATGTTTTTCGCCTTGGTATTGTAATAATTGATCGGCCGGATGATTGCTTTGAGCTGATCGAGGTCCATGCGGCTCATATGGCGAGCGTCGGGGCTTGTTTTGAAGAGCCCGGCTGTTACGGTGTTTACCTTTTTATCCGTGGCCTGAGCGGCAAGGATGGTGGCCACAAGCAGCTGAAAAGGGGTCGAGTAGCGCAATTCGCTTTTCGGAAAAGGATATTTTTCACCCAGCGTGCGGTTTATGAATGCTATTTGTTCCTGAGTTGTCATATCAGTCGATGTTTTCCGTTTGCACAATCCGTCGTTCCGGCAATATGACGGCACTAAGTCGCCCAAGCGAAGGATTGTCCTTGTAAACGCAGCCTGTATCTATTGCAATGAGCTTGTCAAGCATGACGGGCCTGGAAATCGGGGTATGGCCGCAAACAAGAGTTTTTTCCCATTTATACCTGCTGTTTTCCAGGTAGTTTGAACGAAGGTGTGTTCTCATCCAGCAGTAATCTTCTGGCTGCATATACCGAAGGTTGTCCTTTATGGTCATCTCGGGATCAATGCCGCCGTGAGCAAAAAAGTAATGTTCGGTTTCAAAATGGTATCTGCAGGATTGCATGAAAGCTATGTGCTCTTCCGGAAGATCCAGCCCATCCTTGCTGCCATATGATTCCAGCGTCGCCGTGCCCCCATTCTCCAGCCAGAGCCCGGGGTCATGGGTTTTCAGAAAATCGAGAAACATGCGCTCGTGGTTTCCCAAAAGATAAAAGCAGGCATACCACTCGCGAAGCTTCAGAAGGTAGTCGATTACAGCCTTGGAGTGTTTGCCCCGATCGATGTAATCGCCAAGGAAAACCAGTTGATCGGATTCCTGAAGTTCAAGCTGCTCCATAAGACGTTGCAGCGTGTGGAGACAGCCGTGGATATCTCCTACAGCGATAATCCTTTTATTTTCCGTAAGACGGTGGTCTTCCATGGAGCATAGAGTGCCGTTTACTGTTCAGTGCCGGTTTTTGCTCCCGATTTCAGCTTGGAAGTTTTTGAACTGTCAACAAGCCCCCTGCCGCATTTTTTGATTTTCCCGGAGCTTTTAAGATCATTGAAGATGGCATCAAGAATGCCATTGACAAACTTGCTGCTTTTGTCCGTGCTGTTGAATTTTTTGGCGATTTCAATTGCTTCGTTAATGGAAACCTTGGGAGGGATATCTTCAAAGTAGAGGAACTCGGCAAGGGCCATGCGCAGGATATTTTTGTCAATAATGGCAATCCTGTCCATGTCCCAGTTAAACGTGTGTTTTGAGATATATTCGTCGATTTCTTTTTGGTTGTCGATGCAGCATTGCAGCAACTCTTTGAAAAATCTGACCGCATTGGGATCTTTGGCTATTTCCGGGGTGATCAACCAGTCGGCAGCCGTCTCCAGATCAGTTTCTCTCAATTCAAGCGTATGGAGTGCCTGTATGATTTTTTCCCGTATTCTGCGGCGGTAGGTTTTCATAAAACAGGGTTCAATGAATTAAAGAGTTACAATATGGCCGATAACGTTTTCAGTGTCGCTGAAGTCGTCAAAGAGGGCCGCCGGAGAATGTGCTCCGAGACTTTCGGCTGAATAGGTGCCCGTTGCTACCGCAATGCATTTTGCATTGATGGTTCGGGCGCACTTGATGTCGTGCTCGGTGTCGCCGATTATTACCACTTCTTCTCCCTTGAACCTTTTTCCCGTCAGACTGTATGCCCTTTCAGCAGCTATGGCGGGAAGATCGTTTCTGTGATAGGCATCGTCTGCAAACGCTCCGAAAGGGAAAAAATGGTTAAGCTTTGGCAATGCAAGTTTGTGACGGCCCGAGCCTTCGAAGTTGCCGGTCAGGAGACCAAGAACAATATCTTTTCTCCCGGAAAGAGCCTGCAAAAGTTCCGGAATGCCTTTCATAAGCTCAATGTCTTCCGGGAGCATCTGCTGTTTTAGAAGATCAATATAGGTGTTTTTGACGACGGTGAACTTCTCTGCTATCTGTTTCTCGTCCAGTCCTGCAGCCTTGAGGACTTCATAGATAATGACGCTGTCCATCTTGCCGGCGAAACTGTGACTGCGTGCACTGCCTTCCGTGCCGTAAACAGCCATCAGGGCGTCGATGAGTATTCGGCGGTTACTGCCGTTTGTGAGCAGCAACGTTCCGTCTATGTCAAACAGCACCAGCTTCTTTTCCATCGGTAGCAGTATGTGTTTCCGGTTGCGTTCTTCCAAGTTTGACCGGGATCAGCTTGGAAATCCCTTCTTCTTCCATCGTTACTCCGTAAAGAGCTTGCGAAGAGGCCATTGTTTTCTTGTTGTGCGTAACAATAATAAATTGGGTGTTATTCTCAAATTTTTTGAGGAGTTTGATAAACCGGTCGATATTCGCGTCGTCAAGCGGCGCATCGACCTCGTCCAGGATACAGAACGGGCTTGGTTTAACCAGATAAATTGCAAAGAGCAGCGCAAGTGCAGTCAGTGCTTTTTCGCCGCCACTCAACTGTTCGATCGATAACGGTTTTTTCCCCCGGGGTCTTGCTATTATTCCTATGTGTGCTTCGAGGGGGTCATCCTCCTCACTGAGAAGCAGATCGGCCTCGTCTGTTTCCTCGAAAAGTTCTCTGAATATTCGGACAAAGTTGCTGCGTACTGCGGAAAATGTCTCTTCGAACTTTTTCAGTGCGGTTTTATTGATTTCCTCGATTGTTGCTCTGAGCTGCGCTTCAGCGCCAAGCAGGTCTTCTTTCTGTGTTGTGAGAAAGTCCAGCCGCTCTTTCTCGGTGCCATATTCCTCCAAAGCAAGCTCGTTGACAGCCCCGAACCGCTCAATTCTGGAGCGCATCTCCTCAAGACGTTCCCGGGCGCGTTCGCGGTTGAAACCTTCAGGAACCTCCTGCTCGACATCTTCTATTCTGCAGTTGTATCGTGTTTCTACGGAAGTGACGATGTTGTCAATGGATTTTTCAAGCTCGGCAGCTTTTCGCTGCAGCTCTCCCTGAACCTGCAGCTCAACCTCGTGTTTTCGACGCAAATCTCTTAGGAGATCTCTGCTCTCCTGGTTTTTTATCTTGCACTCGTTGTAGCCTGTTTCCATTTCATTCAGTTTCTGCTGTTCGGTCCCTGACCGGATCATCAACGCTTCCAGCTCTTTACGGTGTTTCCCGATTGCTTCCGTTACGGCGGCAAGGGAGGTCTCGGCGCTGCATATTTCAGCTTCCATTGTTTTTTTTTCCTGAAGCAGCGACTCACGGTTCTGTACACAGGAGTGTATGCGAAGTCTGAGCTTTTCAAGTTCAAGCAGACTGTCTTTATAGCGGTTGTTTCGGAGCTGGACTTCCTGATTCTGCCGGTGGAGTATCTCTTCGTTATCGCCCTGTCTCCTGCGTGCGCCCTCAAGCGTGCCAAGCAGCCGATGATGCTGCTCTTTGTGGTGCGCCATTTCCGGCAGCAGTTCATCGAGTTCAGCGGTTATTTTCTGCATGCGCTCTTTTGCTTCGGTAACTTCTTTTTCCGTGCGCTCCATATCCTGCTGCCGGGAAGCATGTTCAAGATCCATGCGGACAAGGTTTTTTTCCTGATCCGCAAGCTCTTTTTCAAACGACATAAGCTGCTGTTCTTTTTCTTCAAGCTGAATCTCATGGAGCTTGTTCCCGAGGGAATCAAGCGCTTCTTCCTCCAGGCGGATCTCCTTGGTCAGGTCGTTTGTTTCGGCTGTGAGACGCTCCCGTTCAGCTTTTTTTCCGAGGCGCAGGCCTTCATTCCCGACACTGCTTCCACCGAAAAGGATGCCGTTACCCCCGATTTTCTCGCCATCCGGGGTTACAAAGGTATATCCCGGGTGTTCAAAGGCAAGCTTTTCGGCAGCATCCAGATCCCCGGTGATATAGCAGTGCCGAGTGAGCAATGAAACAGCATCATCCAGTTCTGGCGGGACGCTGAGAATGTTTTTGATTTTTTGTGCTCCTTCAATCTCCGGGAAGTCGGTTGATTCACTGTGTCTGAGCATGTCGAGCACGAAAAAGGTTACTTTTCCTTTTCCGGCTTTTGACAGGGAGCGGAGATATGTTTTCGCTTCCTGGAGAGACGCACAAACATAGTAGCTCAATGAGTCGCCGAACAGTGCATGGACCGCTTTACGGTGCATTTCTTCGATTTCTACGAGGTCGGAAAGGCATCCGTAGCCGGTTTTTCCTTCGCTCTTTTCAAGCCATGCTATTCCCTCGGGCAGTCCTTCATAGTTTTCAAGAATAGAGTTTGCCAGGAGCAACCTGTTTTTCAGATGATCGAGCCGGGAACGCAGGCTGAGAAGCCGTTCTTTTTTTGCTTCCAGTTGTTCTTTCAGGTTCTCCCGCAGCTGCTTCAGAGAAAGGAGCTCTTTGTTTTCTGCAGCTATAGTCTTTTTTTGCCTGTCGATGAGGCCGACAAGCCTGTTTCTTGCCGGGAGCGTATCGTCAGTGATTTTTTGAAGTTCTTTCCGGTATTTTCCGAGGCGGATTACCGAGCTGTTCAGATGATCCGAAGTGGTTTCCAGTTTCTGACGCGCGACGTGGAGAAGTGAACCGGCTTTCTGGTGGTCCGAGATACTTTCCCGTATTTTCTCAACTTCGAGTTTTGAAAGAGCAAGGATGCTTTCCACGTTCTCCTGCTCTTTTTTAAGCGTAAGAAGTTCATGTTCTTTCACGCGGCAGGTTTTTTCATACGGTTCAAGCTCCCCGGCAAGCTTTTTTTCCTGTTCTTCCAATTCCAGGACCTGGTGCTTTTTTTCAGCAATTGATTCGGTGATGCGGACGATATGATTCTGCAGGTTTTTTTCCTGTTCCTGCAGTTGCAGGATGTTTTTTTCAAGAGTATGAAAAGCTTTGTTTTTTTCGTTCAATGCTGTCTGTGCTTCTGACAGCCGACGCTCCTGTTCAAGTTGCCCGAGTTCGGATTCCTGTAACAGACTGTCCTGTGTGGCAATTTTTGTCGTCAGCTCCTGAACGATGGTTTCCTGCTTACTGATTTCAGCTTTCAAAGGCTGCAATGTGTCGAGAAAATCATCAAAGCTGAGCTTGCCGAGTGTCAGATCCAGATCTCTGAAGGACGTGTTCAGTTCACGGTGCTGTTCGGCTTTTCTGACCTGCGATTTAAGAATTCTGACTTTTTTCGAGACTTCTGCGAGGACATCGTCCACCCTTTCAAGGTCACGGGTCGTACTTTCAAGTTGTTTGAATGTCTGTTTACGGCGCTGTTTGTACCGGGTAATTCCTGCAGCTTCTTCAAAAAGCCGTAATCGTTCATCGCTCTTGTTATTGATAATTTCCTCGATCATTTTCAGCTCGATAACGGAATAGGCGTCGCTTCCCATTCCGGTATCGGCGAACAGGTCGGTGATGTCTTTCAGTCTGCAGGGGACCTGGTTAAGCAGGTAGTCGCTTTCGCCATTGCGATAAAGCCTCCGCGTAACGGTAATCTCCGTATATTCGGTCGGCAGGATATTTCGGGTATTTTCAATGGTGATGGAGACCTCGGACATGCTCAGCGGTTTGAATTTCCTCGAGCCGTTGAAAATGATGTTCTCCATTTTTGTCGAGCGGAGCAGAGAAGATTTCTGTTCTCCCAGAACCCAGCGGATGGCATCGACGACATTGGTTTTGCCGCAGCCGTTCGGGCCTACAATCGCGGTAAGGCCCTGGTCGAAAGTGATCCTGACTTTGTGCGCAAAACTTTTGAAGCCAAAAAGCTCAATTTTAGAAAGATACATCTGCTCGTGTTGAGTTGACCATGATCGCGGAAACAATCGTTGTAATCAATTATTTCCAACGGTGTGGAAAACGTTGCAGGGGGCACTTGTCCGCCTTCATGTGTGAACAAATTTAAAAAAAAATATACGATTGCAGTGGATTTTCAGGAGAGACCGGGAGGATCGGCTTCCTGCGCTCTTGCCGATGCTGCAACCGCAAGAGTTTCCGCCGCTTCCTTGACGTCATGTACTCTCAAGATATTTGCACCGTTGGTTACGGCAATCGTGTTGGCTGCAATGGTCGCAGTCAGGCGATCCTCGGGAGGAGGCACAGGCTGATCCGGATGTTTCTGCAGCGCCTTGCCGAGAAAGGACTTTCTGGAAAGACCGGCAAGCATCGGACGTCTGAAAGTTTGCAGTTCACGAAGTCGCCGGAGCAGTTCATAATTTTCCGGTACGTTTTTGCCGAACCCGAACCCGGGATCAAGAATGACATTGTGTATCCCGTGAATTTCCGCTTTTTTCAGAGAGTGAAGAAGACCGTTTTTTACACGTGTCATGATATCCGTTCCAGCAGCTCCAGTTTCCTGGTGGCTCCACTTCATACTGTCCGGACGTCCGGTTGTGTGCATAAGGACGGCGGCGGCGCTGTACCGGCGGCATACCTCTGCAATATGAGGATCGAAGCTGAAGCCGGAGATGTCGTTGATTATCTGCGCGCCTGCAAGCAGCGCCTGCTCTGCGACGTCAGCTTTGTAGGTGTCAATGGAAATAAGAATATCCGATTGTCTTCTCAGTTCATCAATTACAGGGAGCGTTCTGCGAAGCTCCTCTTCGGTATCGACCTTTCGGGCTCCCGGCCTGGTGGATTCCCCGCCGATGTCAATAATATCGGCTCCTTCTTCTATCATCTCGAGAGCCTTTTCAACCGCAAGGTCGATGCCGGCTTTTCGGGACCCTGCCGGGAACGTCCCGCCGTCGTAAAAGGAATCGGGCGTGGTATTGAGAATGCCCATGATTTTCGCCCGCCCGGTAAGGTCGAGTTCCAGATCGCGACATTGTATGCGGTAGTTGCTGTTTTTCATTTGCTTGACAGCCCGACGGCTTTTCAGCTGAATGTTTTCATGTTGGTCATGCCGGAATTGATCCGGCATCCGTGTAAATTTACAGAATTGCCTGTAAAAAAGATTCCCGTGCAAGCTCCGTGAAATCTTTCACAGGAAAAGTACCGCAATGGAGTTGGTCGAGGGGGGCAAGTCGACCGCCAGCGGCTTTTTACGTTATTCCGAAAGGAACAGGGGTAAAGCACAGAAAGAAAATGATAATAGCGAGCCAGCCTGTAAAGGTTCTTCCGGCAGACAGCTTATGATCCATCAATGTCGGGGGGTGATTGATACCGAGAACCTTTGCAAGAATAAATGCCCAAAGAATCCAGCCCGGCCATGACCAGGCCATGACTGATTCGGGCAGTGGAAGCGTCTTGGCGGGTGCAATGAGTTCAAAGAGCAGCAGGCCAAGGGATGGCAGGCCCAGCAAAATAATGATGACCAGGAACGTCAGGGCCCATGCCCGATGAGCTTTTCTGCCGAACATCGCATAAACGATGTGTCCTCCGTCAAGCTGACCGACGGGCAGAAGATTAAGGGCGGTGACAAAACAGCCGAGCCATCCTGCAAAGAGATAGGGATAATGGTACATCTCCGTCATAGGCGGACTGTATGCCGGTTTGAGCGTCTGTTCAAGCAGGGCGTACAACAGGTTTTTTCCGAGAAAAAGGGTGTTTTCAGGGGCAGGAAAGGGGAATCCTCCCAGAGCCTCGTACTCGGGATGAATTGTGAAGATGTAGTCAATCGGGGGGAGATGTGTAAACCCGTAAACAAGCAGTCCGAAGGCCACCGCGAACCCGGCCAGAGGTCCGGAAATGCCGGTGTCGAACAATGCACGTGTGTCGGGAATCCTGTCTTTGATACGAATGACAGCTCCCAGTGTCCCGAGACTTAAAAGGAACGGGAGCGGTGGAACAGGGATAAAGTAGGGCAGTGTGGCGCGCATACGGTGATAGAATGCGGCAAAAAAGTGGCCGAGCTCATGAGTGCCGAGAAAAACCAGGAGCGAGACGCTGTAAGGAACCCCGTAACGGAGGTCATGCAGAAATGTAGGAACGCTTTCAAACCTTACAGGGTGACCGGTCCAGAAAGCGCCTGCCCAGAGTGTGGTAACAAGAGTGAAGATCAGGAGGCCGACATGCAGCGGATAGTTCTGTTCTGCCAGTATGCGTCGCCGAGAGGATAAATACGCCTCCATTATGCTGTTGTGACTAAGAGTAAAAAAATGATGGTCTTGAAATCTGATTTGCCCCGATGCTTTCAGGATGCCCGATTCAGATTGAAGTATACGTTTTTTACCCTAAAAAATAACGCAAACGCTGTAGTTATTGGAAGTAGAGAGGAGGTTCCTTGAAATGTTCTACCCGAACGGGATTCTGAGAACAGTCAGGGGCCAGGAAAAATCAACCCTGTGCCTCTTCGAACCTGTTGCAATCTCTGCAATCAGGTCCAGCTCCGGCTCGGAGTAGAATTTTCTCGCGGATGTGCAGCCATCGAGCGTAAGAGCGGGAACACCCTGCAGCATGGCTATCAGGGGGACTCCTGCAAGAAGATCGAGCCCCCGGTGACCGTCGAGTCCCAGGAATATGGATGCACCGTGCAGTTTGCTCTGCTCGATGATTCTTGCCAGCTTTCCGGGGGTGAAATGGTGCAGACTCTGTGATATAAGGATGATGTCGCATGAACAATTTTCAAGGGACTCCATTGCAAATGCATTGATGACGCTGAAGCGTACCGGAAGATTTCTTTCTTCTGCTTTTGCATTGCAGTAATCGACATATTCGGGAACGATATCCGAACCGGTTATTTCCACTGGCAGCATGGACAGTTTTGCCTGTGCCGCAATTGCAAAGGCAAGACCGCCTGCACCGCTGGCAAGTTCGAGTATTCTTGCCGGCCGCTTCTTTTCCCTGACAATTTTACGTATCGAGGGTTCAATGACCGAGATGTATTGCCGGTAAAGCGACAGCATGTTGTTCATGTTGTCAAGTGCCTTGATAAGCTCCAGTTTTTTTTGTGGCGGTACGGCCGGGTCATCCATATGTTCCTCCTCATCCGTGCGTATGGAGCGGTCGAGCAGTTCAGCAGCAAAAAAAGATGCGCCAAGATTCCGGGAAACACCGAGTCTTTCATCAAGAAACGCACTGTGATATCGGTCTGCAACTTTTTCCAGTTCTTCATTTGTATGCCATTGGGGCGGGAAGGGGAGCCTTTTACGAAGATTATCGATTGCTATGTATCCGGCTGTTTTAAGTTGTAGCATGACGTTTGGTTTTAAGGCGTTCTCTGGAGAACTGTAAGGCTTCTTATGGTTTTCGGTAACAACGGGGAGTGGTATGATCTTTGTCAATATATGGTTGTTCGCACT
This sequence comes from Chlorobiales bacterium, assembly GCA_022360275.1. GTDB lineage: Bacteria > Bacteroidota > Chlorobiia > Chlorobiales > Chlorobiaceae > Prosthecochloris. The sequence continues at coordinate 5,424 of JAKSDC010000041.1, read as the reverse complement.
ATTTCAGCAACAGGTCTCTCGGTCTCCCATTCCGCTTTTTCCGCAGCATTTTTTAGAAAAAATTTGTGATTTCGATAAATGATACTAAATTAGTATCAGTTAAGAGAGCTATGAAAGTTTTGACCAAAAGTACCGATTACGCCGTGAGGGCTCTTCTTGTGCTGGGTGCACATGAAGGTGAATATGTATCTGCCAAGAAAATTTCGGATGAGCAGGGTATTCCTTACCAGTTCCTGAGAAGAATACTTCAGGATCTTTGCAGGTACGGTTTTGTGCGCACCAAAGAAGGGGTGCGTGGAGGCGTGATGCTTGACCGCGAACCGCAAAGTATAAGGATCAGAGAGGTGATTGAGATTTTTCAAGGTAAGGTCGAGCTTTCGGAGTGCATGTTTCGGAAACAGCTTTGCTCCAATCGCACGAATTGTGTGCTTCGCCACGAAATTATGAGAATCGAGCAGATGGTTAATCGGGAGTTCGAGCAGATAACAATCGGCAAGTTGCTTGATGACCTCAAAGTGCTTGAGAATGGAGCAGCGAAGAAATCGGAAGCCGGAATTCAGGAGCGCTGAGTCGTCCTGAAAACAATTTTAAAAATGAATAGAGAACCCAATGAAACGACAGATAGTAACCATAGATGAGGCAAAGTGTGACGGCTGCGGCGACTGTATCCCCGGCTGTCCGGAAGGGGCATTACAGATTATCGACGGGAAGGCGAGACTGGTAAGCGATCTTTTCTGTGACGGGCTTGGCGCCTGTATCGGAACCTGCCCCAAAGGAGCAATATGCGTCGAGGAACGGGAAGCCGAGCCGTATGATGAGCTGCGGGTCATGGAGGAGAGCATCATAAAAGGAGGGCCAAATGTTATTGCAGCGCATCTTGAGCATCTGAAACAGCACGGAGAAGAGGGATATCTGCAGGAAGCATTGGCCTATCTAAGGGAAAAGGGGATTGAGAGTCCGCTTGAAGAGCGCTCGAACGTAAAGGCCGCTGAAGATGATGTATGCGGCTGTCCGGGTAGTGCGCTTATGCATTTCAGAAAAAACGGGAATGCGGAAAACCAGACAGAATCAACCGGAGAGCAAAAATCAGAGCTGACACAGTGGCCGATACAGCTTCACCTCGTGACACCTTTAGCGCCCTACTATCAGGGTTCGGATCTGCTGCTTGCTGCCGATTGCACCGCATTTGCCGTTGGGACATTTCACCCGGCATTCATGAAAGGCAAGAGCATTGCCATTGCTTGTCCGAAACTCGATACGGGAATAGACAGGTATGTGGAAAAGCTGAAAGCAATGATTGATCATGCAAACATCAACACCATCACGGTTGTGATAATGGAGGTGCCCTGTTGCGGCGGACTGGTCACGATTGTGCAGCAGGCTCTTGACAAGGCGTCGAGAAAGGTACCGGTGAAAAGGATTGTTATCGGTGTCAGGGGAGAGGTTCTCGATGAAGAGTGGATCTGAGGGGAGAACATGCTCAAAGATGCGTTGGGGAGTTACAGAGGGTCGGTCGAGGAACTTGGCAGGGTGATTGGCGAAGACCCGAACAATGCTGAAGCTTACTATGATCGCGCAAATGCAAGAAACTGCGCCGGCGACAGACTCGGCGCGATAGATGATTACACCAGAGCGATTGAACTCGGTTTGCGACCGCGCGAAAAGTTTCTCGCTTGTGGAAACAGGGGCATAGCAAAAGCCGATCTGGGTGATATCGACGGTGCGATGGAAGATTTTACGGCAATTATCCAGGCATGCCCGAAAAACAGGGGAATCTTGAAAGCAGCACTGTTTAACCGCTCGATGCTTAAAAGGGCAAAAGGTGATCATAAAGGGGCCGACCAGGATTATCGGCATGCAGTATCAATAAAGAAGAACAACAACAAATAAGACATGAGGAGGAAAAAATGGGTATGTACTGTGATCAATGTCAGGAGAGTGTGCAAAAGACGGGATGTATTGCAAGGGGCGTCTGTGGAAAAAACGAGGTGACGGCGAAACTTCAGGATATGCTGGTCTATGTACTTCAAGGAATCGCGCTGTGCACTGAAACATCCGGAAGAAAACTGCAGACTGAGCACGGACGCTTTATCAGTAAAGCTCTGTTTGTTACGGTTACCAATACCAATTTCGACGACGATGCGATCGTCGATAAGATCTTCGAGGCACTAGCCCTGCGGGATGAGCTGAAAAACTCTCTTGCCGAGATGCCTTTGCATGACAGCATGGTATGGACGGGTGAAAGCAAGGAGGACTTTATTCACAAGGCCGAATCGGCAGGAGTCGAAGCATTCAGTCAGAACGAAGACATTCGTTCTCTCAAGAGCCTGGTGCTCTACGGACTTAAAGGGCTTGCCGCTTATACCGATCATGCCGAAGTCCTGGGTTATGTGGACGAGTCCATATACGAGTTCTATGTCACGGCTCTGGCTTCCCTGACAAAAGAGATCGATGCAGACCAGTTGACAGCGCTGGTCATGGATACCGGCGCAGCGGCGGTAAAGGCAATGGCGCTTTTGGACAAAGCCAACACGGAAACCTACGGCAGCCCCGAAATCACGACGGTGAAAACCGGGGTAGGGAACAATCCGGGCATTCTGATATCCGGTCATGATCTGCATGACATGGAGGAACTGCTGAAACAAACCGAAGGCAGCGGCGTTGATGTCTATACCCATTGCGAAATGTTGCCTGCCCACTACTACCCGGCGTTCAAAAAGTACTCCCACTTCGTGGGTAACTATGGCAGCTCCTGGTGGTCTCAGGACAAGGAGTTCGTGTCGTTCAACGGGCCGATCCTGATGACAACCAACTGCATTGTTCCGGTGAAAGAGTCTTACAGAGAACGGATGTTTACAACCGGCAACGCGGGATATGAAGGTGTCAAGCACATTCCGGCTCCGAAAAACGGCGACTCAAAGGACTTCTCGGAAATTATCGAGCTGGCCGAAACCTGTTCCCCGCCGACAGAAATAGAGAATGGTGAAATTGTAGGCGGGTTTGCACATCACCAGGTGGTCGCCCTTGCCGAGAAAGTGATCGATGCGGTGAAATCCGGAGCTATAAAGCGTTTTGTCGTCATGGCGGGCTGCGACGGCCGCCAGAATGCCAGAACGTATTATACCGATGTGGCAGATGCGCTGCCGGACGATACCGTCATCCTGACAGCAGGTTGTGCCAAGTATCGTTACAACAAGCTGCAGCTCGGAGACATCGGCGGCATACCGAGGGTGCTCGATGCCGGCCAGTGTAACGATTCCTACTCGCTTGCCGTTATTGCGCTGAAACTGAAGGAGGTTTTCGGTCTGGACAATATCAACGATCTGCCGATATCCTATGATATTGCGTGGTATGAGCAGAAAGCCGTGGCAGTGTTGCTTGCGCTGCTTTCGCTTGGCGTGAAAGGGATTCGGCTTGGCCCGACGCTGCCCGAGTTTCTCACTCCAAACGTTGCCTTGGTTCTTGTCGAGAAGTTCGATATCAAACCGATCGGTACAGTCGAGGGAGATGTCGAAGCCATGATGGCAGGAATGTAACAGCCGTTCTGTTTCCCAATCGGATTTCCGAGGTTTGTAAAAGCGGTCTTTATGGCCGCTTTTTTAATGTCCCGACAAGCGCCCTGTTGCCTCCGGTAATCAGGTTGCCTCATGTTACGTTCATGTTAACGCCCGATTGCTTGTCCTCCAGGCAGGCTACATTTCCATCTACGCAGCTGATTTGTCTCATAGCTCAACAAAGGAGGTGAAATGTCCAGGGATACATGGAAAAAGATCGTGTTTTTCTGCTCTCTGTTTTTCTTTTCTTTTGATCTTGAAGCTGAGCCGAGACTGCATGAGAGGCATTGGGAAATCGGTCCGGAAGTGTACCGTGCTGCCTATGAAGAGCCGGGTGTGATGAAAGAAGACGGCGTAATGTACGGATTGAGCGGTGCAGTTGAGTTTCACGACATGATTCCCGGTCCGGTTACCATGCTCAGGGTTGAGGCTGCCTATACCTGGGGTGAACAGGATTATACTTCCGGTTTGACAGGGGATATCGACGATATTGAAGCCTCTGTTTTTGAGGTGCGAGGTTTGATCGGTCACGATATACAGTTCTCAGATGCTGTCCTGACGCCTTATACCGGTTTCGGGTATCGCCGGAAAAAAGATCATGCGGGCGGCAGGGTATCCACTACCGGGGCACTGGGTTACGACAGGGAATCGAGCTATTCGTACTGTCCTTTCGGGATTGCCTTGACGGCTGACCTCGAAAAAGGCTGGTCGATAGGAGGAACCCTGGAGTATGACCTGTTCTTGGACGGTACCCAGAAAAGTTATTTCAGCGAGCTACACCCGTTGAACAGTGATCTTGTAAACGACCAGAATGAAGGTTATGGTCTGAGGGCATCGCTGAAGATAGCCAAGGAACTGGATGAATCTTTCATGGTCGTCATCGAGCCTTTCTTGCGGTACTGGGATATTGAGCGGTCTGAACCGGGTGTCTACGACGAGTACAACGCTTTTCTCGGCAGAGTGGTTGAAAAAACAGGTTATGAACCTGAAAACAGCTCTACCGAGTACGGTATGAAAATTGTTTTCCGTTTCTGAAAAAAGAGCCTTTTCTCCGCTGTTCAGCTGTACCGGTGGACCGGATAACAATGTCTTTTATCCGGGCTTTTTTCTTCCTGCCAAAACGTAACAGGTTGTTTGCATTCCTGTAATATCCCCTCAACATTCAATCGATATTTTTAAACCGTTTTTGGAGAAGTCATTTTTCCCCGGCTCTCCTGCTTTAGCCATGTCTCCCTTTTTACTTTTGCAGCTTTTTAACCTAACTATGGAACAAGATCATGCAGAACACCAGAAAACACAGAAGCTTTTTTCAGGCCCTTATGGTGGGGCTGATAATGTCGATGCTGGTTGTGTCGATATCCGGTTGTGACGACGACGACGGCCCTGACGCTGTTAACGCTCCTACAGCCACCGACAAAACTCCCAAATACATTTTTTTCTTTATCGGTGACGGTATGGCAAGCCCTCAGGTTAACATGACCGAGGCGGCTCTTGCCGATCCGAACTTCAGACTGGTCAACGGCGCGATTACCCTTGGCGCGATGAATCTTCAGCATTTCCCGATTGCAGGTATGGCCACTACCCATGCCGAAGACCGCTACATTACCGGTTCAGCCGCCGCCGCTACTGCTCTCGCAACAGGTCACAAAACATCTATCGGCACTATTTCGAAAAATGTCGCTCACACCCAGGACCTGAAAACCATGGCGGAAATGGCAAAGGAAAAAGGTATGAAAGTGGGTATTGTTTCCAGTGTGAGCATCGATCATGCGACTCCTGCATGTTTCTACGCTCATGCAAACAGCAGAGGCGAATACTACAACATTGCAAGCCAGATGGATGAAAGCGGTTTCGATTACTTCGGCGGCGG
>JAKSDC010000216.1 GCA_022360275.1 Chlorobiales bacterium | reverse complement strand
TAAAACATCAAATTTTTTCAATTTTTCAATTTTTTCGAGAACATCATAAGATGCTTTACTGGCATAACCACAAAACTTAACTGAACCTGCTTCCCTATCCCATTTTGAATTGCTCATGTTTCCCTCCCATTTTGACAGATGCGTTCACAGATTTTTTAAATTATATTCACTTCCTACAAATAACACTTTAGATTAATAGTAGTTATTTGTTGGCTGAGATGCAAAAGCCAAAGTATAGAAATGATCCGGAGAGTAGGTGATATGAGTAATCGTTATTGATTGTTGTTAATAGATTTTGGCAAAATTTTACACAAATAGAGATGGAAAAGAGGTTGTCTCAGAAACAAAGCTGAGACAGCCTCTTGCCAACAGAGTGCACATTACCATCATGGCTGTTCCTTTCGAATTTGACGCTGCTTTAAAAAACGTATTATAAAACATCCGCATCTCCTCCAACCAGTCCTGATGAATTTTGTAATGTTTATGTGGAAACCCTTGAGATTCCCAGTGCGGAATCGTAATCCTTTCTTTTGAAATAAGGCCTCATCCAGTCTATGGAACCGTCGGTTTTTTTTAGCAACTTCTGGCGTAATCCACACTGTTGCAAGAAAAACACCTAGTCCGCTCAAACTTCAATGGCTTCTTGAAAGCCACCATCTCAAAACCGGTGAATTCATCGACCGTGCAAGTAATTTCGTTGCCCGCATATACCGGTGCAGCAAGACCCAACGCAAGGACAAAAACCAGGAATAATGTATTGTAATACTCAAATTTTCGGCAAATCAGGTGCAGCCGTAAGGAGATGAACTGATGGTGAGTTGGGCCAAAAAGAAAAGGTTTCATAAAAAAGGTCAGAGACAGGTAAATACTCAATATATTTTCGCATAATTAAGCGGTTCGTATACTCAATTTCAGTGATACATCGTTAGTGAATACAGGGCATTCATTACAGGGCACCTCTATAAATTGTCGCGAGCGCCTTGAGTACGAGGCGAACGGAGCGCAGAAACCGGAGTGTACACGTAGTACATGAGGATTTCGAGCACCGATCAACGAAGTAATCATGGTGCACAGCAAATTAATAGAGGTGC
>JAKSDC010000027.1 GCA_022360275.1 Chlorobiales bacterium | reverse complement strand
GTCCTTCCCAGGATTCAGGTTTACGGGATAGAATAATATCTCCGGTGAGCGGGTCTCGCCGAATAAACACCTCGGTTCCCTCGAATCGGAACTCTTTCGGCAGGCGTATGGCCTGGCTTCGGCCGGACATGAATATTTTCGCTGTAGCTGACATATGGGTAATATAGAGTAATGTTTGGTGTGTATCAAGGTATATACCGTATTATGTGACAATAGGTTCCCGTTATCAAAATTCCCTGCCATCATGTCACTTGTCACTTTTTCTGCAACGAGGCACTGCATTGTCACAACTTGTTCAGATAGATTTTGATAGTAGTCAGCCCAGTTTTTGTACCGCAGCTCCTTGGTTCGCTATAATTTACGGGTATTGTTTTGTCATCAGAACGGTATCAAAGGCCATGTGCGAATCCGGAGCCGTTGTTAAGTAGCGTTAGAAGTTGATTAAACGAAACTCTTCAGCAAGAGAGTCGTTCATTACTTTATGAAGAAAATTTTCCAGAAACATATTTGTGGATAAGGCTGGAAACCAGGGTTTGGTAGGGTACGCCTTCTTCAAGTGATTTTGCTTTGAGACGATTCAGGTCTTTTTCGGATATTCGGATATTGATCCGCTTGTTTTTCTTGAAGGCGTTTTTCGCATATGCTTCATACTCCTTCTTGAGCCGCTTGAAACCCTTGGCGGACTCCCATTCATTATTTTCGTAGGATTTCAGGATTTCTTCTTCTGCCCCGTAAAATAAGTTAGGGCTGTGACGACGAACGAGAGAAGTTTGTGTTTGGTGGTTTCACTATGGAATGTCCCGCATAGCCTTCACGCTGAATTGGCCCAATCCAGCCGCTTCTTTATTTCAGCAAAGTCTTCCATAAACAATGCAGTCAACTTAGCATCGTTTCTAAACAGCATCCTATGCTCGGTATGCCGAAGACTTGCATCTGTCGACATATTTGCAGTTCCTGTGACGACAATGCTTTTATTGGGGATGATGATGTACTTCTGGTGCATAAAGCGCCCAGTCACTGATATTTCGATCGGAAGGTTCTCGGATTCGGCAATTTCTTCGAGACGCACAGCACTAATAACACTCGTTTTTCCATCAAGTATCAGCTGACACCTGACTCCTCGACGTGCAGCTTCAATGATCGCAGAAAATTCGGGAACCCGTGGTGAAAGACCATGCATCGCAATATACAGTTGGTCTCCCTCTTCAGCTTCGTTGATTGCAAGCAACGATATCTGCGTAATGGTAAGAGGGCGTTGATGACCGTGTTTTACGACGATTTGCCGTCTGTTTGCCTCGGCATATCCATTACTGGCTTTCTCATCCATGTATCTCCGAGACGAGAATGCAATGCAGCATGTATCATGTATATCAAAATCACGGATATCAATAGCAGATACGTAGTCTGAGGGAAGCTGGCCGCCTTCTGCTGGAACTATGCCCCTGATTGTGCTGGGTTCGACATCCGGGTTATTTATGAATGTCTCCTGAATTGCCTGATAGTGAAACAAAGCATCAGTTGTCGACATCGAAGCGTTTTGATCGGTCCACAGTGCCTCGAACTCCAACTGTATCCGACTAATCAGAGATCTGTAGCTTACTTCCGACCAATGCAGAATAAGGAGATTCTCATAGTTCTGGGTTGCCTTGTTTGTCCAATTATATGTCCCACAGATCGTTATCTCAGGAGTCCCGTTTACTCTAACTGAGACAATTTTGTGATGAAGCATTCCCCGGCTCGTATTGTATGACCATCGGGGTCTGCATCTTATGCTATCCCACCTGTAAGGCTGGTCAGTTTTGTATCGCACATCGACATTGGGCAAACTCAATTCTTGAATTCGGCGAACTTGGCTATTTGAGTACGAAGAGCCCTGTTTCCAGTCTGCAATGATTCGGATTTGTACCTCTTCGTGTTCCCGTGCAATATTCTCTAGAAATCGTCCGAGTTCAGGATCAGTAAACGAAAACATCATCATATGAATTTCAAGGCTACCACTACCAGCTTCCGAAAGCGTAGAAGCAATGACGTCCATTATTACCTTTCTTATATCTCCGCGACTGGACAGCGAGGTGAAATAAGCATTCATTTTGGGTTATGCTGTTACTAGTGTATGGACGGCCATTCATCGTTACCCGCACTTGACCACGGTATGAGTGCGCCAACCGATACCGACGGTGATATCGATGGTACTTTATGATTTATCGCTACTAGACATTTACCTAATCTTCTAACCCCGAATCGCATTGCGATTCCGGCTTCGATGATGAACGTCATTCGGGGGTCCTCAAGTTTCAGTCCACTAATCCAAGTTTCGTGGGTTAATGGACCCTCAACAAGTCGGTTTCTGAAAACAGGATCGATGCAGAGGTCAAAGCTATTGATTCCCGTTTCGATGCAGTACAGCAAAGCTCGTTCAATCTCCTCGATGGAGGGTTCAGCCCAACCGGCAGGCGTTAATACCAAGTCAACGTCTCGACTATTTTCCGGGCTGTAAATAACAGATCCCACCAAGTACGTTGTGAACGGCACAAGTGCTTCAGCGCAAGAGATATTTCGAACTAAGTGAGCTATTGCTAAAGGTGTTGGGCGGTTGAAGGGGCGAAAAAAAAGAGTGGCTTGCATGGTTTCGATCGCAGTTAGGGTTCCATCGATTGAGCCACGTTCTTCAAATCTATCCATCATTAAGTTTTTTCTCTTCCAATCCGGTACCAAGGACAACTGAGATCTACAGCTTCCAGCGTGCGAAAACCTTCGAACCATCTGTCCAACACCTCTTTCTTGAACTGGAGCTTGCCATTGGGAAGTAGTGTGCCAACGTTGTTCTTATCGCTATTCATCGCTACCGTGCACTTTGCCAATTTGCCATTTGACCGAATCACCAATGAGTTAGGCTTTGAAGCATAGCATATGTGAGTCCCCCCTACGCTGTATTTTCCAACACCATTCTTTGACGAAACTCGGCTTCTCAAATCCCGAATTGCAGCAACTTGTTCTGTTTTCCAATAGGTTTCAATATTCTTGTCGTTTGCCCCCCCGTAACGACCGATTGACTTTACGTGGACTCTAAACCGATCGTCCTTGCCAAATTCATCTTCGATCCGATCAAGAAGCTCTGGCAACGACTTGACGTTCGAAGGCATCAAATGCAAACGCAAGGTCATAAGGAAATCATGTTTCGTAGATTTTGCGCTTACCAGATTCGACAAGATTCGATCGAATGTGCCCGCACCATCTACACGTCGCCTTGTTACGTCATGCAAACCCGACCATCCATCGATCGATATCTGGAATTGGCTTATTCCCAACGAGATCAACTCCGACAGCAAGTCCTTGTCAAGCAAGTATCCGTTTGTTGTCATGTTGGACTTGTATTCGGCGTAGCGACTCTTTCGATTTAAGACGAACTCAGAAATGTCGCGTATGATTGCTGGCTCAAGGAGCGGTTCACCGCCAAACCAGTCAACAGTTAAAGAATTAAGCTCAGGTAGTCTACGCGAAATCAGCTGCTTTACAGCAAGAACGGTTTCTGCTGACATCCGACCGTTTTCGAATGTCTCGTAGCAATAGGTACAACGAAAGTTGCAGCGTTCAGTAGGTAGTAAAATGAGATGCCAGGAACGGGAATCAACTGCGCGCTCAAGAGCAAAATGCAATTCGTCGATTTGGTGCTCTCGGGAATTATATAAAACTTCCCCAGCCACAGAAACAGTTAATGTCAGGTATATCTGTAGGAAATTCCTCTGGGTTTTCAGGCCATTCAAGACATGCCATATTTAAACCTTTACCGTCATCTACTCTACAGACTAGATTAGCTTCCCAACCACCCTGTTCATCCTTCATAGGTAAAAAAACTTCATCCGGATCTACGTTACTATCCAGAGGGCTGATTTGTGGCCCGAATCTTCCACCTGTTTTACGTACCAACCTCCCAAGAGATTTAGGGCTGGCAGGATTAACGCCAAAACGAATTGACTCAAACGCCAGCTTCTGAATTTGCTCGCTTCGAACAATAACCCTTCCGTCTGGGTCTAACTCGATATCTCCTGGCTTCAACTTTTGGTCGAGATGTTTAAATAAACCAATCACCGCCGGGTTTCTTTCCGTGATAAAGCGGGCGAAAACTTTTGCGCCATCTCCAGTAATTTCTACGCCCTTCGACGTAATCTGTAGATCCCTAGGATGTATCTCTGCACGATTTTTTTTGTTTTCCTTCATCTTTCCGTTCTCCATGCGGGACTTACCAAAATGCCCCAAGATAAAAAAGGAAAGGGCCAGTCGTAACAAATGCCCGTCTCTGTCCCTTTTAACTATGCAGCCTAACTATTGAACTACAGTATAATCAAGATATAGCTACAGTAAAATTATAGTATGATTTTGTCTTTTTTCCAAGAGCCAATTATTATTTTTTCAGATCTTGCAGGATTATAAACTTGTTTTGTTGATAATTCAGGCTTGTGTTCATCATCAGGTGTCTTTAAAATACGTTGAGGGGACATTGTTTATTAGGTGAAAAAGTTTTTTGCCGATAATTTTTTTCGCCTCAAGTTCAAGAAATTCAGTTTAAGGTAAGCTGCTCTTTTTTGTGGCATATAACGGGTGTACTGGCTACTTTCCCGCATTTTGCCTTTTTACTTTTCAATTTTGACTTCTTCTTTCTTCTTCTTCTGCCCCGTAAAATAAGTTAGGGCTGTGACGACGAAGGCGATGGCTGCGCCGTAATAAACGATTTCGGTTTCACCCTGCCATTTGATCACATGGCCGAGGAAGACCACTCCCATGACCACTACAATGCCCCCTACAAGTTTCTGCTTGAGATCGTCGAGTGTGTGAATTTCCAGCCATTCTGGCACTTTTATGTTGTCATCGATGAACAGTTCGTATAACCCTGTCGAGATGATATACATAACGGTACCGAGCAGGAAGATATCGGCGGTTTCAACAAAGCTGAGCATCAGGCTTTTCGAGCCTTTGCTCGATACATATCCTGTCTGGATAGTTTCAATAACCTGCTGGGCGGTGAGTATGCCGCCGTACACGAAGAGCGAAATTGCCGCCAGAAAAGCGCCGATGACACCGAGGAT
>JAKSDC010000084.1 GCA_022360275.1 Chlorobiales bacterium | reverse complement strand
CCAGGCGTTGCGCGTCAAAGGGAAAAACGATTCGCTCTCGTCTGCGGCGCTCGGCGATGTGCAGTCAATGACGGATGATTTCTGGAAATGGTACGACCAGGAATTTTACCATGAATGGTACCGTGCTATACAGGAGGTGAAATCCGGTACGGCGCTGCTTGATTCGAGAAGTGCCTGGCAGCAGCAGGCCGTGACAATGGTGACGGAGGACAACCCGTACTTCATGGTTCTCGACCGCGCCGCGGATGAGATTGGCAGCTACGAGGGAATGGAGGCTTTGCCCTCTTGGGCCCGGCATCTGATTTTTGTTTCGCGTATCAAAAAACTTGGGGCCGAGGTAGTGCGTTCGGAAAAGGCGTCGCTTGTAGGAAAGGCTGCCAAGGGTGAGCTGAAGATAAAGCAGCTTGATGTAAAAAGCATGGGCAAACAGCAGGTGAAGGCTTACGCCGACTCTCTTGCTCAGGCAGACGCCTGGAACGATTATGTGAAAGTCTTGTCGGACATTCCGATTGCATCCATGTCCCGGAAACAGATGACCGACAGCTACTCGGACTGTTTTGATTATGAGAAAGGCGCTGCCGCAGGGCAGGCCCGGCAGTCACAGTCCAAGTCACCCTTTGTCGAGTTGAGTAAGTCATACAGTGCAGTGCAGAGCAAGCTCAAGCTGCCGGGAGGAGCCGATCAGGCACCGGTGCTTAAGCTGATTGAAGGACCGCTCTGGTACCTGCTGCTCTATGCCGGCGATGAAACGTCCTGTTACCTGCAGCAGCTGTGGTCGGAATCGGTGCTCTCCGGTCTTGATGAGCACGACAGTTTGAAAACGGCTCATATCCTGTTCGACAGTAAGCAGGGAACAGTCTGGAAATATGTCAACGGGCCAGCCCTGCCTTTTCTTGCTAATTCTCCGAACGGGTATGGCCCGCGCAAGGATTTTCTGGGCAACAAATTGCCTTTCCTGCAGGAATTCTTCGGGTTTCTCGATCAAGGGGCGCTCGTGGCTTCCGACATGCAGACGAATTATGCCGTACAATTGACCACTCTTCCGATTGGCGTTAATACCGGTGCAAAGGAACGTCCCGAAATGGTCCGCCTTGGGATTAATTGCGTCGACAAGCCGTTTAAGCTTGAAAACTACAACTATGCAAGCAAGGCCACGATACAGTGGGCGCCGGGAAGCTGTGGAGATACGCAGCTGGAGATTGTCTTTCCAGAGTATGTTCTGACTAAAAAATACCCTGGCGCCATGGGGTTTGCCCATTTTCTGAACGATTTTCGCGACGGTACTCATGTGTTCGGGTCCGGTGACTTCCCGGAACAAAAAGTCTTTATGCAAAACAGCGGAGTGACGGCAATTACCGTGTCGTATACAATACAGGGTTCTGAATCGGTTACGCAACTGCTCAACGCAGTGCCCGAAACCGTGCCGCAGAGGATCATTAACTGCTGGGGCTCAAACTGAAGGAGGCTGCTGCATGCCCATGACAACCGAAGAGCTGGGTAAACTCCCCGTTGACGCGGCATTGCCTGCAGGACGTGACGTGCGTTACGAACCGGATATGGAGGCGTTGAAAGATGAAGTGGACAAGCTCAACGATCCGGCATCAACAACATCGGTTGATTGGAGGAAGATAGATGCTCTTGCCCGGAAAATTCTACAGGAGCAGTCCAAGGATCTGATGGCCGCCTGTTACCTTGCGGTAGCTCTTGCCCATGAGCAGGGTATTCCCGGAATGCATGAGGGGCTTTCCCTCATCGCAGCACTGTCGGAAAATTTCTGGGATACCATGTATCCTTCCAAAAAAAGGATGCACGGCAGGAAGCTGGCGATTGAGTGGTGGGCTGACAAATGTTCCGCCTGGTTGAAAACCCCTGGAATTCCGGAACAGAAAAAGGAGGACGTCGAGTCCATAACGGGTGAGCTTGACGCACTTGATCACTTTCTTGCAGGAGCCATGGATGATCCGCCTTTCCTGCGCGAGCTGCAGAATGTGGTGCGAGTGCTGCCTGTCAAGTCCGAAGGAGGAGAGGAGACGGACAGCCAGCCATCCGGAAAAGAAGGGCCTGGCGGGTCTCCCTCGGGCGTGTCGACCGGCGACAGCCCGGTTTCCGTGTCCCCTTCGCCGGTTCCCGATGACGATGAATCAGCACAGAAAGCTCTTGCGGCGGCCATGCAGAGCCTGGAGCAGATCGCCGGCTACCATTTTTCGAAAAACGCTTTTTCTCCGTTTGCATTCAGGTTGTCGCGCATTGCCGCATGGAGTACGGTCAAGTCGCTGCCGCCCGCTACGGAAGGGAAAACACGCATTCCTCCGCCGCCAAAGCAGCTGGTTCAGTCGTTACAGGGGAACATGGAGAGTGAAAATTGGGACGCCTTGCTGAGAACAGCCGAAATGAGGGTGTATGATTTCCTGTTCTGGTTCGATCTCAGTTTTTATTCGGCAAAAGCCCTCGAACAGTTGCAGAAGCCTGAGGCTCTGGAGGAGCTCGAGTGGCAGTCGGCCGGCTATGTTCGCCGTCTCAAGGGGATTGAAAAACTTTGTTTTGCTGACGGAACCTTGTTTGTTTCAGAACAGGCAGGGCAGTGGTTAAAAAAAATAACCGACAGGTATTCGGGCGCACACGTACCGGCATTCTTTTCCGGGAGCCGGGGCGACAGCATGGTGAGGAAAGATATCGCACAAGCCGTGGAAAAAGCCCGGGAATTTCGCAAGAGCGGACGGGAAGGAGAGGCCCTTGTCCTGCTGCAGCAAGGTGTCGACGGGAGCCGTTCGAAACGTGAGGAGCTGCTGCGCCGTTCCGGCCTTACCGGTTTTCTGGTTGAAATCGGGAGACAGAAGATCGCTCTGCGGCATCTGGAGAAAGTTGTCAGGGATATTGATGATTTCAGGCTCGACATCCTGGACCCCGACATGGCGATCGAGCTTCTTTCCGCGGTTTATAACGGGTTTCTGTCCCAGGATGATCAGGATAGCCATCGGCGCGCAGAAAATATCCTGGCCAGGATAGCTGAGATCAGTCCGGCAAAAGCCCTGCAGATGGAATTGTAAGCTTTGATGTAAAAAGTTGTACATGCGTTTCATTTTCCTGAACCCAAAAACCGGAGGTTGTTATGTCAAAAGAAGGATCAGTTGCCCCAAAAGAGAGGGTGAACATTGTTTACAAGCCCGCCACGGGAGATGCCAAGGAGGAGATAGAGCTTCCATTGAAAACGCTTGTTATGGGGGATTTTACCATGAGAAGCGACGACACTCCTCTTGAAAGTCGCAAGAGCATCAATATCGACAAGGATAATTTCAACGAGGTTCTCAAGGCCCAGAAAATCGAGCTGAGTAGTTCTGTCAAGAACACTCTGGGTGGTGATCCGGATAACCCGCTCGAGGTCAAGCTCAAGTTTGGAGACATGCACGATTTCGAGCCCGATTCGATTGTAAAAGAGGTGCCGGAACTCAACAAGTTGTTTGAGCTGAGAGAAGCCCTCAAGGCACTGAAAGGGCCTTTGGGTAATGTTCCGGATTTTCGCAAGAAAATTCAGGAGCTTGTTCAGGACAAAGACGCAAGAGCAAAGCTTCTCAAGGAACTCGGTATGGAATCATCCTGATCAACACAACACTCATCCGGAGGATAAATCATGGTAGATAAAAAGAGTAGTTCGGCAGAAAAGCCGGCGAAAGGCACTACACTTGTAGACGAGATTGTGCAGACCAGCAAGCTCAGTCCCACCGGTGATGCCTATGCGATGACCCGGCAGGGCTTGCAGGCGTTCCTCGACGAGGTCCTCAAGCCGGAACGCGAAGGTGCAAAGATTACCACTGTTATCGTCGATGACATGATCGCCGAAATCGACCGCAGGATTTCTTCCCAGGTCGACGAGATCCTGCACGACAAAAAATTCCAGTCGCTTGAGTCTGCCTGGCGCTCACTCAAATTTCTCGTCGACAAAACAGACTTTCGCGAAAACAATCGTATTGAAATCCTCAATGTCAGTAAAGACAAACTGCTGGCGGATTTCGAGGACGCGCCCGAGATTGTCAAGTCAGGGCTCTATAAGGTTGCCTATACCAAAGAATACGGACAGTTCGGCGGTCAGCCTTACGGGGTTATTGTCGGGAATTACGAGTTCGGGCCCGGTCCCAGAGACATGAAGCTGCTTCAGGATATTGCTTCGGTGTCCACCATGGCGCACGCCCCGTTTATTTCTGCCGCGGCTCCCGGAATGTTCGGTCTCGACTCTTACGAGGGACTACCGAACCTGAAAGATCTCCAGGCAATTTTCGAAGGACCTCAATACATCAAATGGCAAAGTTTCCGTGAGAGCGAGGATGCAAGAAGCGTCGGCCTGACCCTTCCGCATTTCATGCTCCGTCTTCCTTACGGCAAGGATACCAATCCCACCAAGAACTTCAACTATGTTGAAAATGTTTCTGGCGGTGACGGTTCTTTTCTCTGGGGCAATGCAGCATTCGCGCTGGCTTCGAGGGTGACCGACAGTTTCGCCAAGTACCGCTGGTGCGCCAACAT
>JAKSDC010000043.1 GCA_022360275.1 Chlorobiales bacterium | reverse complement strand
ATGGTTTCACGGAAAGGGGTCGAGGCAAGGGAAACGCCGGCAAGCAGCCCCCCAAGCTCCTTACTGAAACCAAAATAACTGCCGAGCGAAGCCAAAAGAGCCGCCCATCCTATAGCAAAAGTGACAAGCAATTCCGGGGATTGCACTATCCGACTGATAACCGGCGTTGCAACAAAACGGATGAAAGCGGCAACAAACAAAAGCATGACGATACCGTACATCAGGATTGTTCCGATCCGCAGCAGGGCACTGCTTTCGATATCCGGCTGGGAGTCAACACCAAAAGCCGAAAGAACAATCATCGCAAGCACAACGACCAAATCCTGAACGATAAGAAACCCGATGGCAATCCTGCCATGCAGTGAATCGACCTCCTTCTTATCGGAAAGCAGCTTGACAATAATGATCGTACTGGAAAACGTAAGCGCTATGGCAACGTACAATGAGGTGGTGGTATCAAGTCCGAGCAGCCGTCCGATAAAAAAACCGGCGACCGATGTAAAAAGAACCTGTCCCAGACCGGTCGCCAATGATACCAGCCCCATTGACCGTATAAGCTTGAGATCGAGTTTCAACCCGACCAGAAACAGAAGAAGTGTAATACCGAGATCAGCCAACAACTGCACTTTTTCTCTCGACTGCACTATATCGAACACGGACGGGCCTGCAAGCACACCGACGGCAATAAAACTCACAATCATCGGCTGACGCAGCAAAAGACTCAAGGCACCGACTGCCGCAGCAAGCACCAGCAAGGAGGTAATCTCGTAAAACGGAACAGTATGAATAATACTGAGATCGGGCATGCAGATAATTTCTTTTGTAATAATTACTCAACTCACTTACATACAATACCTTTTCCAGGCGGAAAAGTTCATGCTCACCCTACCAATTCACAGAAAACTTGTTCTGCAATCCGTTCGCCTTACATCCCGATGCAATCGGGACTCATGACAATACATAAACAAAAAAGCCGCCTGTGCAAAAAACACGGCGGCTTGAAAGAAAATCTATTCTGAAAAAATATCTTCGGCTTAATAGCGAGGTCTTGAAGGACGTTCTTCGCGAGGCCTTGCCTGGTTGACCTTGATTGAGCGGCCGTTCAGATCAGTGTCGTTCAATGCATCGATTGCCTGGTTTGCTTCGGCATCATTCGGCATTTCAACAAAACCGAAACCTTTGGAACGGCCTGTGAATTTGTCCGAAATGATGTTTGCACTGGAAACTTCTCCAAACTCACCAAAGGCATCACGCAGATCGTCTTCAGTTACGCCGTAATCCAGATTGCCAATGTAAATGTTCATGTCTACCTCATGGTAATGTGTGCTTTAGTCAAAAGAGAAACGCTGTCAAATAATCAAAAGCACAAATCACCTGAAAGCGATCAGCCAACCATTGGCTGTGAACTATTATACTCTTTTAGAGATAGGAAAACAAGAAAAAAAGCAGCTTACCTTGTGCTACAACCTTGCACCGCCTGAAATTTCCAGAATCTGGCCGGTTATGAATGCAGCATCATCAGAGACGAGAAAAAGCGCTGCTTTTGCAACATCTTCCGGCATGGCAATCCGCTGCAGTGGATAGCGGCCTGAGGTCTCTTCAACCATTGCTTTCCATCGCACAGGGCCGAGTATCTTGCTGAACATCGGAACATCGACCAGGGCCGGAGCAAGAGCGTTGACGGTAATGTTGTACCCTCCCATTGCCATGGCAAGAGAACGCGTAAAGGAGAAAATTCCCCCTTTGGCCGCCGAATAGGAAAACTGTCCGGGACTGCCGCGATAAACCAGTGAACTCATGTTGACAATCCTGCCGTACCTTCTATGCTTCATGATTCTGCAAGCTTCGCGACAACTCAGGATACACGATTTCAGGTTGAGGTCGAGATTCCGGCTCATGCGTTCGTAATCGATCGTCTCAACGTCGGCCACCGGCTCAACATCACCGCCTGCAATGTTCACCACTATATCCAGGGAGGAAAAAGAATCTTCAATTTGCGCAAAAAGATCACGGATCTCGTTTTCCAGGGTAACATCAGCAATGATGACAGTCGCCTCTCCACCTTCTTCTCCGATCCGTTCGCGAACGACAAAAGCTCCCTCACGGTTGCAGTCGCTAAGAATGAGCGATGCTCCTTCAGCGGCAAAACATCCGGCGACTGCACTGCCGATTCCCCCCGCCGCACCGGTAACAAGAGCTGTTTTTCCAGAGAGTTTCATGTTCGAAATATACAACTTGAAAGAATAATTACTTCGCGATGACTTCACAGGCAGTATATTATATTTCAGATAGCTGCAACAGTTTCCTCAAGCCGCAGACGAACAAAACGGCCACCAAGACGGCAACCTGGAAAACGGTTTCGCTTTACGGCAAAGAATGGCGTGTTGTTGCTTATACGATGTCCGACCAATAACAGTATATTTAACGACCAGTACAAGATTGCGATGAAAAAAACCTCCATTATAATCGGGCTCATTGCAGGTGTAACGATCTCTGCGGCGCTGTTGCTGGTATTGGTTGAAACACAGCAACCCAAACCTCCTCAAGCTGTCAAAAAAACTGTTTCGGTTACCGTTCCGACCTCGACGATCAATCTGCCCATCACTTATCAGGTAGAACAGCTTGCCGACTATCTTAACAACAAGATCACCGGCACCTTTCTCGAAAAACATGTCTCTCTAAACTCTGGAAAAGAAGAGATTTACCTGACTTTGACCAAAAAGGAGAAAATCACCGTTTCTTCGACAGGCAAACAACTGATCTGTACCCTGCCATTGGCCGTTGACGGCAAAGTGGTTAACAGCAGTTTGGGAAAAACGCTTTCCAAACTGCTCGAACCTATCCAAACCGGTATCGTCATCACTTTGGCAACCCCGGTTGCCCTGGATAGCAGATGGAACCTTTCAACCAGCTTCGAAATAAGAGAATACCGGTGGCTGACCGAGCCCGTCCTGCACCTTGGGCCGTTCAGAATACACATCAAAGATCAACTGGACAAAGAAATACAGGAGAAAAGCGAATATTTGACCCACCTGCTTGACCAACAGATCAACGACGAGGTTTCCCTTAAACCCACGGTGGACGGCGTCTGGAAAGACTTGCAAAAACCGATCCTCATCAACAAAAGACCGTCTGAAGTTTGGCTGAGATTCGTCTGCGAAGATATAAAGGGACGCATCGATCTTGATACAGAGACAATAACCTGTTTTACCCGTCTGAAAACCAAACAACTGATCATCACCGACACGACAACCGTCGTAAAAACCGTACCTTTGCCCGAATTCACGTTACTGCCTGAAACAGAGAAAGTTTCGACATCCAGCATTTATTTATATGCCTATTCCTTTTTCGCTGAAATCAATGAGCAGCTCAACGGTTTTTTCAAAGGCAAAACCTATTCCGCAAAAGGGCACACTGTTACCATAAAAAACATACATGCATATGCTTCAGTAAAAGGATTAACCATCGCGGTGCAGACAGACGGAGTCCTCAAAAGCAAGTTTTTTATCAGCGGGCGCCCTGTTTTCGATACATCCAGTCAGAAGTTAAAAATCCAAAACTTCGATTTTGGCGTCGATTCGCAAAACGTGTTTATGCAAGCCGGTGAGGAGTTCCTGCATAACCAGATAAAAGAAGCGATAGCCTCGAGACTCCACCTGAGCTTGGACCCCCTTATAAGCAGAATCCCCGAGCTCGTCCATGATGCAATTTCCAAAGCAAAAGCAGGTAAAGCAATCAGCCTTACCCTCGACGGATTAACCATTAAAAGCTGTAATATTCAGTTGGGAGCGGAAAAAATCCACCTTGTCGCACATGTTCTCACGGAAGCGCATATACACCTGAAAAGAATCAAAACCGGAAAAATAATCGATATTACCGATGATTGATTCTTACCAGAATCATTCGTCGAATCCGGTCAGCAATACAAAACCGTTATTGACGACGACAAAAAAAAGCCGCCTGTGCAGAAGCACAGCGGCATTACCTTATATCGAGAAAATATTCTGTATTCAATAACGAGGCCTTGCAGGACGTTCTTCACGAGGTCTTGCCTGATTGACTCTTATGGGACGACCATTTAATTCAGAATCGTTCAAAGCATCGATAGCTGCATTGGCTTCCTCGTCGTTAGGCATTTCTACGAATCCGAAGCCTTTGGAACGACCGGTGAACTTGTCGGTAATAATATTCGAGCTGGAGACTTCTCCGAATTCGGCGAATGCATCTCGCAATTGATCCTCTGTTACGCCGTACTCCAGATTGCCTATGTAAATGTTCATGTTCTTACCTCATGGTAATGTGTGCTTTGATAAAAAGAAAAACGCCGTCAAATAATCAAAAGCACAAATCACCTGAAAGCGTTCAGCCAACCATTGACTGACGCAGTAATATACTTTTTTGCGGAAATGAATTCAAAAAGAAAAACGAGAGTCAAACACAACAACCATCCGGTTCAAAAACGTCTTTATAAAGGGCACCTCCCAATGATGTATTCAGGTCGCGCAATAAATTAACAGCGGTGCTTTTAAAATTGATTGTCGTAAACTGATCTCAGGAAGCCTCGGCACAATGCTCCTCTACCAGCTTCCTCCTCAATACCTTGCCCACCAAAGACTTTGGAAGTCCTTCGGCAAAAGAGATGTGTTTCGGAACCTTGTATGCTGTAAGCTCCTTTTTACAAAACTCCCGCAGCTCCTCGGCCTGGAGCCGCGCATCTTCCCGCAGCACCACCCAGGCTTTGACCGCTTCGCCTTGATACTCGTCGGGGACACCGGCTACCCCGACCTCGCGGACATCAGGATGCTTGGCGATAACTTCCTCAACGTCCCTCGGCCAAACCTGAAAACCGCCCGGCTTGATAACATCTTTTTTCCTGTCGATGATAAAAAGATAACCGTCCTCATCAAGGTAGCCAAGATCACCAGTATACAACCACCCGTCCTTTATGGTTTCCACGGTTTCATCAGGACGTTGCCAGTACTCTTTCATGAGCTGAGGAGCATGCATGATAACCTCTCCAACCTCATTGACAGGAACATCACAATCCCCCTTTTCTTGATCGACAACCCGTATCTCGACATCGGGCGCAGGTATTCCTACCGATCCCTCTTTATAGGTGCCGAGAACCGGAGTCAGCACCGAGCCGATCATCGATTCGGTAAGAGCGTATGCGTCAATGATTCTACCGCCGGTTAAGTCCTCGAAGCGCTTCTTGGTTTCACGCAACAACGGGGCCGCTCCTGAAACACAAAGCTTCAGCGATTCAAGAGCCTTGCGGTCTTTTCTTACACTGGGATGGTTGGCAAGGGCGGTAAACAGCGTCGGAACACCGGGCAGAACAGAGGGTTTGTACTTTTTGATTGTATCAACAAGGTCATCGAGATCTCGCGGATTGGGCACGAGAACAAAAGGATATTCATCAACCAGGGCCGCCCCAAGTATTCCAACTTGGGCATAGACATGAAAAAGCGGCATATTGAGCATGATGATATCATCAGCCCTGTCAAGTACAACACTGAACCATCGAGCAATCTGCATACCGCTGATAACAATGGAATGGTGGGTACACACCGCGCATTTAGGCATTCCTGTCGTCCCGCCAGAGAAGAGAAACAATGCCGGATCTGCAGGAAGTGTTGTAACATCGGGAACCCGCGAACCAAGATAAGACATTATCATATCCTCAAGCCGGAGATCACCTTCATATAACGTTACCTTATGCCCGCCTTTCTTTTCTTTCAAAAGTGTAAACAGTATTCTCTTCAACGGAGAAAGATATTCCTTGATATTGGTTGTGATAACCTTTTGCAACCCGGTCAGGGACATGGCTGACCTGATCTTTTTGTAAAAAGGAGTCAGGACAATAGCGATTTCCGCACCGCATTCATTCAAAGCATGAACAAGCTCGTTTTCGGTATAGAGGGGATTTATCGGAACTGCCACGGCTCCTGTTTTCCAGATAGCCAGTTCGGAGATAATGATTTGCGGAGAATTCGGTATCAACAACGCAACGCGTTCCCCCTTTTTCAAGCCTTCCGACTGAAGAGCCAAAGCCAACGCGTTGCTTAACCGTTCAAGCTCTCCCCACGTCATCGATGAACCCTTGAAAAACAGTGCCGGGCTCTCCGGCATTTCGACAGCCCGTTTACGGACTATATCGACAATGGTGTGAAGCGGATAAGGTTCCAGAGAAGGGGGGACTCCTTTATCGTAATGCTTGATCCATGGCGCTGCTGTCATACTTTATTTCCTGATAACGGTTCACAAGCAAAAGCAAGGGACTGCTCCATGCCATTCTGCAACCTGTTGTATTAACGTAGATGTCAAGATAACGAAAACACCGTTATTTGAACCAATTAAAAACGGTTATGAGGTAAACTTCCTGTGTTTTTCTTCTATAAAAAAAGCTCGTGGTAATTGCAAAACCAGATGGTGAAAAAATCAAAAAAAGGCCTGTCAATCTTTTTTTTCCGGATAATACTTCACACCTGGAAAGTCTTTAATAAAAGAATCCTGTGTCCAGATCACCGCATTGTTGAGTTGAGCGGTCGCAAGAATTACCCCGGGAGAAAGCGGAATCTTGTGTTTGGCGCTCAAGCGGGCGGCAAGAACAGCTACCGAATCCGTCATGTCCACGGCTCTGGCCTGCTGCATGAAAGCCACGACCTGAAGGGCTTCCCCATCACTCATATCCTTCATGACATAAGAAAACACCTCATAAAAACAGAGGGTTGGCACTATGACCTCATCCATGTCACGAAGCGCTTCAAGAAAATATGAAGCATATGGCCCATCCCTGAAAAACTCTATCCAGCCCGAACTGTCCACAAGGTTCATAAAGCCCCCTTTTGAGCATTTGGTTCTGCTTCAATTTTTTTCAGAAAACCCCTCATTTCATGCACCTCTCTATGAGGAATCAACTCGATACGTTCTCCATACTGAACAACCTGCATTTTCTGCCCGGGAGTAAGCTTTAAGGAATCCCTTATTTTTCGTGGAATCACCACCTGAAACTTGGGTGAGATAGTAACCTGTTGCATAAATAAGCACTGTTTTTCGTTCCCAATACTGTTACACAGGGAAATTTACGATTAAATAATTGTAATACATAAAGATTATCGATACAGTAAAGAGGCAACAAAACACCCCAAAAAAGGTTATTTCGACTCAAAAACATGCTTACACCGAGCTTTGAAAGAAAATCGACGGCAAGCATCAAGAAAATCGAACATTTCAAGGGTATTGTAAAAAAAAAGTGATATCTTGTAGATGCACCCGCCACACCTATTTCATCTATTCTTCTATCAACAAAAAAACAACCTTACGGGAGGATTGTCATGAAAAAGAAAATCAATGCAGGCTTTGTTGTAATGATTTCATTACTGGCGTTTTTTATCATGGCACAAAAACCGGTCACGACAAAAGAGGTGAAACCGGAAACAAAAGCCGTGACCAAGCCTGCACATAAAAAAAATCCCCGGATCATGTGGCTGAACCATCTCGACCTTTTACCGGGCGATTCAAGTGTAAAAACCTCTTACGCTTACCTACGGTCACTTACCGGTGGCCTTAACGGCCTGAATATCAAATCAACCACAACCGGCGACACCGGTATACCCGGAGGCAATAAAGTGGTGGCAATGGGCGTCCCGACTATTCCTGGGTACACCATCGTGGGTGTACGCGTCTGCTATGAGCTGTCAAGCTCGAAAAGCTATATAACCCAAATTCGCCTGAGCCAGTTGCAGAACCCGCCTTCATCAGCCACCGTGATGCTTGACGACGGATCGGATCTGACCAATAAAGGCCCGGTGTGCGTCAACAGTAAACCAACATCGATAAACCCTCGAAAAGGCGCTGTCCGTCTTAGCCTTCGCTTGAATTTCGGGAACACTTCGGACGTCATTGTCATTCGAGCCGTCGGGCTGATTCTACAGCCAAAGTCTTGACAAAAACCGGAAACCTTGCCGCTAACTTATTGCATTGTAGACCGCTTTATGGCGGTCTACAATGCAATAAAACACACCGATTTTTAGCTCTCCTGCTGATTGCCCATTCATGCTTTTGGTTTATTGTATCAATAATTGTAAATACAGGTATAGATTATCTTACCTCATCCCGAGGTTCCCTGTTAAAATCAGAAAGGTTAGAGCTTTACAATTCCATTTGTGCTCTGCCGATATTTTAGCAACCGTCAAATGCAGTTGTTATGCTGAAATATCGCTCATATACAGCAGAAAATCTTCATACTCTCCCTCAATACGGGACAATACCTGAAGAACAACTTCACATCGTAAGAACCGTTGCTTCAGTTTATCCTTTCAGGGTCAACAGTTATGTAACGGAAAATCTTATTGACTGGTCGAATATTCCGAAAGATCCGATGTTCAGGCTGAGCTTTCCTCAGGCGGAAATGCTTGATCCGGAAGATTTCGCACGAATGTCCGACCTTATAAAAGCTGAAGCCCCCTCCGAAATAATCCGCCAGCAAGCAAGAGAAATCCAACTCCTGCAGAATCCAAACCCTGCCGGTCAAATGGAGCTCAACACTCCTCGCATGAACGACGAAATTCTTCACGGTATTCAGCACAAATACAGGGAAAGTGTCCTGTTTTTCCCGTCCGAAGCCCAGATTTGCCACGCTTATTGTACCTACTGCTTCAGATGGCCGCAGTTTTCAGGGCTCGATAACCTTAAATTTGCCAACAACAACATTACTTTGCTGGTAGACTACATCAAAGAGCATCCTGAAGTAACGGACATCATCTTTACCGGGGGCGATCCGATGGTAATGAACACCAGCCTGGTTAAAAAGTACATCCGGCCTCTTCTGAACATTCCTGCCGTAAAGACGATTAGAATAGGCACCAAAGCACTGAGCTGGTGGCCCTACCGCTTTACTGCAGAACAAGATGCGGATGAGTTGCTCAGCTTTTTCGAAGAGATCGTCTCATCCGGCAAGCACCTTGCTATCATGGCGCACATCAGCCATCCAAAAGAAATCGAAACACCTGTAGCCATTGAAGCCATTCGACGAATTCGATCGACCGGGGCCGTCATACGCAGCCAGTCACCTATTGCACGGCATATCAATGATGACGCCTGCACTTGGGAAACTATGTGGCAAAAACAGGTTGAGCTGGGCATTATCCCCTATTATATGTTCCTGGAAAGAGATACCGGCGCCAAACATTATTTTGAGATCCCTCTGGCACAAGCGGTTGAAATCTTCAATACTGCCTACCGGAAAATGTCCGGACTCGGCAGAACCGTTCGAGGGCCTTCAATGTCCTGCTCACCAGGAAAAGTTGTCGTCGAAGATGTCATGGAAATCAATGGAGAAAAAGTATTTGCCTTGAAGTTTACGCAAAGCAGAAATCCTGAATGGACTAACAGGTTATTCTTTGCGGAATACAGCGAAACAGCCTCATGGTTAGATGACCTGACTCCTGCATTCGGTCATAATGAATTTTTCTTCGAACAAGAAATGGAAGAGCTTTATACCTGCTGCTGATCAAGAGCAACTCAAAAAAAATTAATGCCCAAACAATTCAAGAAAAACGAATTGTTTGGGCATTTTTTATTATAAAAAAGATAATTGTAAAAAATAGTCTTACAACAAATAGAATAAGCAAAAAAGCACAATGTATTTATCGAAATATGCGCAAATAAAAAACACAAAAAAAAAGACAATTAAAAACAAATAAACTTTAATCAAGTAATCTTAATATCTTTTTTTAAAAAAACTTAAAATAAAAAACCGAACAAAAACGCGAATCGGCAAAAATTCAATTACGAAGCAAAAAAAAGAAAAAAATGAAGGATTTATATACAACAACAATTGATATTTACGGAACCGATATTGAGCACTCATTATTCAGTGGACAGAGTTTTTCTTGGGACTATTATAAAGGTAAAAAACGGAAATATTTTGGCACTATTGGTGATGACCTGTTCATTTTTGAAAGTATTGAAAACACTCAGCTTACCACGAGAACCACGAGAAAATTCTTTCAGGCAGAAGATTATGTTGAATTTATAAACCATTATCTAAGCATCGATATAGATAACAACTTGCTCTTCCCTGAAGGGTTCAATAGGTGTTATCCTGATATCTGGAAGCTGATTCAACCCTATATGGGCACAAAAATTCTACGGCAGGATCCATTTGAAGTCCTGATCACCTTTATGTGTGCGCAAGGACTCGGCATGAAGATTATCAGAAGACAGATTTCCTACCTTGCAAAAAAATACGGCAAACGATTCACCGTGGAGATAGATGGTGAACCGTTTACCTATTTCAGCTTCCCTGCCCCGGAAACCCTTGCCGATGCTTCACCTGAATCTCTCAGACTTTGCACAAACAACAACTGCATACGAGCGAAAAACATCATTGGAGCCGCCTCAAGCGTCGCATCCGGGCAGCTTGACCTGGAAAGCCTCAAAGACCCTGACATGCCTCTTGAAACGGCAAGGGAACAGCTCTGTGCACAGCCCGGCATAGGCTATAAGATCGCAGACTGTATTCTGCTGTTCGGTTTGCATCGTTTTTCAGCATTTCCCATAGATACTCATGTACGCCAATACCTTGCCACCTGGTTTTCAATCGATGGAGCGTTACAATCATTAACCCAAAAGAATTATCTTTTCCTTCAGGATCAAATCTCCCGTGTCCTGAACCCTGATTTTGCCGGCTTTGCCGGTCATATCCTTTTCCATTGTTGGAGAAAAGAGGTCAAACATCTGAATTCCTACTAATATGCAACCACTTGCTGTCATGAGAAGAAAAAGCTTGCCTGCCGCGATACAGAACCGACTTATTGCTCTTTTGGTTACTGCCATGTTTCTCGGCTCCTGTGCAACTGTTCCTGTAACCGGGCGCTCCCAGCTCAACCTTGTCCCCTCCTCTACCATGCTTTCCCTCAGCAATGAGCAATACAACGCATTTCTCAGAAAAAACAAGCTAAGCAGCAACAAAACCGAAACCGCACGGGTAAAACGGGTCGGCAGGAGGCTGAAAGTATCGGTTGAACAGTACTTTCGGCAACGTGGTCTTTCATCGGAATTGCGCAATTACTCTTGGGAATTCAATCTTATCGACAACAAATCCGCCAACGCATGGTGCATGCCCGGCGGCAAAATCGTCGTCTATACCGGTATTCTCCCCTACACCAAAACCGATGCCGGACTTGCCGTGGTCATGGCCCACGAAATCGCCCATGCCGTCGCCAAACACGGTAACGAACGCATGAGCCAGATGCTGCTTACCCAGATGGGAGGTATGGCTCTCAGTTCCGCCTTGAACTCATATCCCAGAAAAACCCGCCAGCTCTGGTTGACGGCATTCGGTATCGGTTCCCAGGTTGCTTTTATTCTGCCCTACAGTCGCCTGCAGGAGTATGAAGCCGATAAAATCGGCCTGATCTTCATGGCAATGGCCGGGTACAATCCGAACGAAGCCATCGGCTTCTGGCAAAGGATGTCCAAAAGCTCGAAAGGCGGTAAACCGCCGGAATTCCTCAGCACCCACCCTTCCGATGCATCGAGAATCCGCCAGATCAGAAACGCGATTCCGGACGCGATGAAGTATTATAAGAAGTGAAGGACTTCCCCCTCCATTCATCCTCGGGCCCGACCCGTGAATCGAGCCTCTATTTCACGGGTCTTACCCGAAACTCCATCAAGGCAAATTGCAAAAAACATGAGACAGCTTCTCCTGTGTTTACCCATTATCCCTTTACAATCCTGTTTTGTATCTTATTGCCTTTTGGATCTTTTGGAAAACCTCTTTTTTCAGATACATGAAATCATCGCTATCAATCGGGGCTGCTTTTGTAGCATGTACTATACTGCTTTTCAGTAACGGCTTTGCTGCGCCTACTCCAACGGTCAAGCAACCGGAGAAAAACACCGTGACTCAGGCCGAGAAGGTGCCGGGGATTGAAAAGCGTCTCATGACAAAAGAGGTTTACTGCGATAAAAACGCAAAGGATAACCTGGAAATATCCAAGGCATTGCAACAACTCGGAAATTGCGGGCTAAGCTTTAACTATTCAAACTCTTATCAATATTACTATCAAAAATGCCTCCAGGGAAACGCCGTTGATATAAAGCCTCGACAAGCGTTTCTGGCAACATGCATATCGAATAATTGTGACACGTATGCCACAACGGCAGTTGCACAAAACGAGAAAAGAATAGCATCAGGTTGCCCGAAAGGGGATCATCCGAACTGGTGGAGTTCCGACTACCAATACCATTACAAATGGTGTATCCATGGAACGAACTCTCTGGGTGTCGAGTCATACAATACACAAAGAGAGCAATACCTGAACAATTGCAAAAAAACTTTGCCCCCGCCGACTCCGACCACAATAACCAAAAACGATATTGTGACATTACGCAAGGAAAGCGATCCCAAAGCAACACTTGCGGATTTTCCATTTTCCGGGAGTATACCCTCGATAAAAAAAGCAAAACTGTTGAGCGTCACCAATAACACACAGGTCAAAATGACTTTTAAAGACAGGTTTTTTACCGGTGGAGCAAAGTGCTTCCCCGGCCAAAATACCAACATACTGTTCACCTTGTGGCCCGGACAAACGCATTCATTTAACAAGCCCAGCCTGATGGCGGGCAAATGGTTTCATGTATGCGTCCCTATGAACTCTTTAACCAGCACACCGGATAAACTGCCGCTCGACTACAGATACGAAGTGACAACCCCCTGACACTTCTCCGGTTCCTGCGCTCCGCTCGCCCCGTTCTCAGGCCGGTCACGACAATGTACTCTATACAAGATCGTCGAGAGTAACACCAAGAGCGGTGGCAATCCCGGAGTGTCACACGTTACTTGTCACTGCCTCAACGAAACACCGGTTATTTACGTTATCATTGCAACAGAACATTGCCGTAAATTTTCGGCAATCCCCATAAATCGTCATGAGCAACTCGACAGCTAAGCAGGCGGAGCTCTTCTGCTTGCTGGAAGCAGCGAAGAACTCATGAGGTGCAACAGATTAACAGAGGTATCAAAAGGAGATGACAATGCAAAAAGTGCTTGTAGCCGGAGCTTCGGGATATATCGGACGGTATGCTGCTCGAACGTTCAAGCAGAGGGGCTGGTTTGTAAGAGTTCTGGCGCGTGCCCCTGAAAAGCTCAAACATCCCGGTCCATTCGGAGAACCTCTGCTTGACGGTATGGTGGATGAAATCGTCACCGGAGATGCCACCAAACCGGACACACTGCACAGCATCGCAGACGGTATCGACACAGTATTCTCCTCAATGGGTCTTAGAAGTTCGAGACCCGGCCTGTCCTACCATGACGTCGATTTTCTCGGCAACGTCAACATCCTGCAGGAAGCCCTGCACCACGACGTGCAGAAGTTCATCTATGTCTCGATCTTCAAAGCTGATGAAATGATGGAGATGCAGATCGTCAAGGCTCACGAAGATTTTGTCCAGGCGCTCAAGGATTCGGGCATCGACTACTCCATCCTGCGACCTAACGCCTACTTTTCCGACATGACGCAGTTCCAGAAAATGGCAGCTTCGGGAGTTATCATCTGGCCCGGCGACGGCAGCCTGAGTATCAATCCGATCCACGGTGAGGATATGGGCGATATCTGCGTCGATGCAGCCGCTCCCGGTCATCAGGAAATCGATATCGGCGGACCGGATATTTTCACCTACAAAGAGCTGTTCACCCTTGCCTTCACAACGATCAACAAATCACCGCGCATCATGTTCATCCCTCTCTGGGTCGTCAAAGGCCTTCATACCCTCATAAAACCCCTGAACGCACGTATAGCCGACATGCTCGCCTTCGCCATCTCCGTCAACGAAATCGACAACGCCGCGCCCCGTTACGGTGAGCGTCATATGAAGGATTTTTTCGAGGAGTTTGGAGGGAAAAACGTATCAGAGAAATAATGCCTGGATTTTTAAACCTATTTAGGATGTCTCCTAGCCTCCCTCGATAACTATAAAACATGCGGTTAACAACAATTCTGTTCTTTACTTTAATCGTTCATTCCATATTCTGAACTTAGAGCTTCGTGAAGTTTTTGAATGTCACTGAAATTCTGGTGATTTGCAATAACAGAAAGATTAACGCTTGTACAAATCTCTATATCCTTCTGAGATAGATAATTAGCATGGATCAACACCTCTCGGATCTGGTCAATATTTTCAGGATATTCACGATCCTCTGGGTCGTAGTTGTGCAACAGAAATTCTCGATAAGTGTATTCAATGATTGGTTTGGAGTACGTCTGAATTTCATCAACCACCCGAAGCACTTCTATGATCTTTCTTGTGAGTGCTTCTTCTGTACTGAAGTAGATATTGCCATTGGGATGAACAATGTCATTTCGATCGTCCACCAACTTGGTGTAAGTTCCGATCTTGCTGTTGTCACACTGAATCAACTTCAAAAGACGAAGGATGCTCCGCTCCTTCACTTTGCTAAAAACAAATGGTGATGTGGCTTCCAAAAGACACTTTTCTGTATTTCTATCGAATCCAATGAGCCCTTTTTCAAAATCTTCCGGTCGGGCTTGTCGAATTTGCCAGATATTGAAGTAGAAAAAGCTCATTGTGAGCATGTGATAGGCCAGTAAAGCAAACTGATGATTTTCTTTCCGATAGTTGCTTTCAAAAGCACCCCACAGGAACGCAAGGTATTCCTGCTCAGCAGGAGTCTTGAAAGAGCGTGGAAGATAACTCCCTAATTCAAAAGCATCATCCATGATTCACGCCTCCTCCAACGAATCCTTTTCATCTTCACCCCATACACGGGCTATGGTTGCCTGTATCTTCTTTTCAAAGCGTTCAATAAGTTTAAGATTAGCGTTAACCAGTGCTTGCTCTGCTTCGATTTCCGCTACGATTGCTTGCTGGGTTTTGAGGGGAGGAAAAGGGAGTTTTGCATCATTCAGACTTCGAATTGGCAGCTGTGGTTGAGCTGCGCCTGAAATAATTGCGTCTTTTTGAGCTTGGAAGTTCTTCGACTGAAAAAAGTGAAAAAGATAGTTGCCTGATAATTTCGTTGTATCAGCTCGAAAAATGAGCATGCCAGAGTTGATTCTAACATGATCGAAAACAACATTATTACCGTAATAACCTGTATTTCCAATAGTACCGCGAGTTGTTAGTACTACATCTCCTCGTCGAAGTTTTCCCTTACGAAGGGATTCGTCTTTTTCTTGCGTAATAAACTCTATCTCTGAAAAATCGAAACCATTGGGCCGCACATTTTTCGTGTTCAAAAAAACACAATATCCATTTGATGAAAAGTCCTGTTTTTTAGGATAATTGCTACCTCGATCACCATCGATGATGTCAAATGGGGCATCTTTGAAGCGGAGAATATCCCACTCAGGATCAATCGGAATCTGAGGCTTGTAGTTGTCGATTACAGCACGAGCCCCGTCGATGACTTTCTGGTAACCTTCAATTTCTGCCACGATTTCTTGCTGGACTTCAAGTGGGGGGAGAGGGATTTCGATAGCCTCGAACCTGCCTTTTGTAATATGCTGCATAGTGTTACCATGCACGTCTTTCTCTATCTCTTCGATGATGCGTTTACCAAGGTAATAGAGGTATTCCTTTTCGATTTGAGGCTTTACTTCTACTCGGAAGATGTGCTGATTGAGATAAGCTTTTTCGGCCCTCCAAATGTAAAAACCAATCGTTGCAGACCAGGAGATTAAAAGATCCCCATGCCGCACTATATATTTCTCTGGAATGTCTTTTCGTCTTGTTCGATTGATTTCTTTGCTTGTTCCTGTTAGGTTTTGTATTCGAATAATCGGTATGCCTTCACCATGCCAGTCATCGGGCTTGAACGCAAAACCGTTGAAGTATTCAGCAACATCACCAAGCCTATGCATTGGCCAGTTACCAGTATTCCGTTCGTTCTCCCTATACCTTTCCCCGCTCAGGTTATACTCACCATTCTCGGCAACTTTTTCCTTCAGTACAGGCTGACCTGTTGACAAAGCCAATTCATCAAAAATATCCCTGTTTTTCAGTGCTTGAAGGAATATTCCAACCTCATTCAACACAGTTGGCAAGGCATTCTTTTCAACAGGTCTCCGCTGTGCCCCAAGGGAAAACCCATCATTCTCAACCTTGAAAAACCCGATATGCTGACTTTGTTTTGCCAGTGATTTATCAAGGATCAGGATAGATGTTTTTACACCGGAATAAGGCTGAAACACGCCAGCAGGAAGCGAAACAACTGCAACAAGACTGTTCTCCACCAGCATTTTTCTTAGCTGCTTGTACGCTGTTCCACTCTGAAAAATGATCCCTTCAGGTACAATGATAGCAGCCCTGCCATGAGGTGTCAGATGTTCATGCATGTAATCCACAAACAGTACCTCACTCCGCTTACTCTGCACAGAAAACCGTTTATGAGGCTTGATGCCGCCT
>JAKSDC010000096.1 GCA_022360275.1 Chlorobiales bacterium | reverse complement strand
TCCCCCGGATTGCTGCCGAAAGACCAGAATGCGTCCATGTGCACATCGTCGGCCTGAAGCACCTGCAGGAATGCAAGCCATTCGAGCCCTTCCTTGCCGCCTTTTTTCAGGTGCCTTGCAAGAGCCTGCTGAAGAACGAACAATTGCTGCCGTTCGGCCGGAACATCCTTGTCCCAATCGAGATACGAGTAATACAGTGAACCGAAAACAAGCGCTACATCTTCCTGGATATCCGGATACTGAATCTTCAACACCTCGGCGCCGAGAGGAGCGAAAGCGGCAGCGTTTTCCGGGTCGGTATGATGAAGAACATCGTTCAGGGCATTGATACGCAGCACGAGATACCCGAACAGGGCTGCCTTTGAACGCCGGTTAAGCCGCAGCGAGGTATTGTCCAGCACACCGAGTAGTTGCTTGTCAATATCCCTTATAAAACCGCTCTCAAACAGACTGCAATAATGCTCTTTGAGCTTTTCCTCGATTCTGGTGCGCTGTTCGAAGCCCATAACCGGCAGTATCCACGAACGGTTCTTTATCTCGACATTGATAATCTCTTCCCTGAATTTTTCAAGCAGAATCAGATCGGTCTGGACATCGGACGAGAGTGAAGGAGGATCGAAAAAGGAGTCACGGACATTGTCGAGAAGAGAGCGGTTAAATAACCAGGTATAACACAGGATGCCCGACACCAGCACTCCGAAAAGCAGCCACGACGAGAGCGCGAGGTTGGAGGTAATCCTTTTCCAAAGCGCATATTCGGCAAGCGGCGTAAAGATGTTCCGGTTTGAAGGAAGAATACGGGCGAAAAAGTCTTTCAGGTATATTCCCTTGTCAGGCAGGGTTCCGGCCACATCTTCTTCTTTGCCGAGTTTCGCGACTTTCAGAAACTCCGAAACCGGAGCACCCTTGCGAATAGCGCTCGAGAAGAAAACGCCCCGCAGGTTAGGCGTTTCCTGATAGGTGTTCTCCTTGAATACCGATTCGAGAAAACGTCCGAGTCCTCCGGTAAGAACATGGAATTCAGAAGGGAATTGCAAAAGATCGGAAACGCTCCCTGACCGGTGAAGAAGCTGAAAACGAATCCTGTGCAACCGGTCTTCCAGGCTGCGCACCGCATCCTGGAACACATCTTTCCAGAAAGGTTTTTTTCCGGCATTCATATACCCCATCGCCTGATCGAGCTCACTGTCTTCAAGCATATGGTTGAGTCCGGCAAAGCCAAAAATACGATCCATTTTGGTGACCAGTACATATACAGGAAACTTTGCACCCATGGTGTGCATCATCTGGTCTATGCGCTGGCGGATGTTTCTCCCCTTCTCTTCGATCGATGCCATGTCGTCCTCAAGAAGCCCGTCAGCCGCAACAGCGACAATGACCCCGTTCAACGGCTCCCTTTTGCGATAACGGGCAAGAAGTACAAGAAACGCCTTCCATTCGTCAAGATCGGCGCTTTCGTCGACGGGAATGGTATACCTGCCTGCGGTGTCGAGAATAATCGCCTTGTCGAAAAACCACCAGTCACAGTTACGCGTTGCTCCCACTCCCGGCGTCGATGACACATCTGTCAGGGGGGTGTTCAGCCCGGCCCGCTTGATGGCTGATGTTTTTCCTGCACCCGACTCCCCAATAATCATGTACCAGGGAAGAACATAGAGTGGGTTGCCTTTTTTTCTAAGGAACGAACTGCGGAGACGGCTCACAGACATTTTCCAATGCTCCTGCAGCTCCAGAATCTGGTGACGCCCGGTTCCTGCTGCAGCGACTCTCGCCTCGTCCTGCTGGACAAGGCGGTCGATAAACCGTTTCTCCCTGCGTCGCATCAGGTATCGCCGAACGGCGAATACTGCAATGACAACCGCAAGGATTCCCGCATCGAGCGCTGCTGCGAGCCACCAGGGATCGTGCCTGAAAACAATAATCCAGTAAGTCAGGCCCAGAAGTGCGACAATAAACAGCACAACCAGAACAATCCTGCCTATCTGCTTTATTTTCTGAGCCATAATGCTGAAATCATGCGTTGAACCAAAAACCGGTCACATACCGGAGCCAAAATACTGAACAACAAGCTCTCCGAGATCGTAAGCGAAAAACAGGTACAACACCGTTACAACTGCAACGGGAAGGAAAAACATGCCGACGGTGAACAGTGAGGGCACCCTGAAACGCTTTCTGTCGGGAAAGTCGTTGTTCCTGCCGGAACCGTATGCATCCTCGAACAGCGCATCGGGCAACTTGCGTATATCCCCCTTGGCAATCTGCCCGACAAGGTTGGCCTTGATGTCGTCCAGTTGTTTTCTGTCCCCTTTCTGATAGTAACGGCCCATGAACCCCAGCGAAAGACAGCAATCGTATATCTCCCTGACCTCACGCGGCATTGTACCGGGCTCTTCCATTTTTCTAAAAAACTCCTCTCCCGCATTGTTGGTGTTGAAATACTTTCGCTGCAGCTGGTGGCCTCCCCAGCCTTTGCCTTCCTCCCACCCCGAACAGAGAATCGTCTCGTCAACCCATGCACAAACGGGAAAAAATCCCTCGAGCCAGAGCGCATCCTCGAAACCAGCTTTCCCCGCTTTTTCACGAGAACGCTTGATGAGCAGGTCTACAGTCTCTACAACGGATTCGAGCGTTCGCTCATCCGTTATGTCAGGGTCGGTAACCCGGCTTACGTATACCATCAGTTCGGTATAGCAATCAATCAGATGCATGTTTGCTGTGGTTATCGTCTTGCAATAATCATTTCTGCAGCGGCATCTTCCGGGGCCTCATCCCAGTAAAGACAAAAATTTCCCCTGCGTTCGATCTCTTCCCATGCCGGATGCATCCTGTCAATGAGCAAGCAGTACCCGTTCTGATAAATCGGGATACCGGGAGGCGGGGCTTCCCTGTATTCGAGAGGCACCCCCTCTATAGCCCGGGATACAAGCGTTTCAATCACATCGGACGCCCCGGCCTTTGCATGGTGCTCCAGAGCGTTGACGATCCGGTCCCGCTCTCCTGAGGCCCTGATCATCAGATACAGGGCACTTCTCTTGTCAAATGCTTCGGAAGGAAGTTTAGCCTGGAAACGGCTTTCATCACGCTTGAGCTCGATCACGTTGTCGGCACCGATAATAATACCGCCAAGCAGCTCCCCTATCAACTGTTTCACTGCATTGAAACAGTGCTCGAGCTGTTCGTGGTCATACTCCGGAACAAGCCCGGTTCCATCGGCAAGCTTGCCGAGAGCATTGATTCTTTCGGTAAAGGTGCTCAGCTCACCGACCATTTCCCGAAGTACGCCGTAGAGTGCCCAGGGATGTACCGACGGAGTTTCGGTGACATGCTGCAGCTTCGGAACATAGCGGTTGATAGTATGAAGCGCCTCTATGTAACGCAAATAATTTCCCTCGATATCCTCGACCTTTATCTGGCGCGATATCTTGTAAAATTCAAGAAGCCTCGCCCGCGTAAAAAGCGTGTCCTGGACATCGCGTACAAGCTCAAGCAGTACCGGGGCGCCTTCCAGACCGAGCACGGGAGGAATAAACGAAGCTGAATACTTTATGCTGCCGCCTGTATTCTCAAGAGATGCCACGGGAAAACACAGATAGTCTCCCATGCTTTCGAGCTCGGGCTCCCAGATAATTCTGAGTACATAGCGCAGAAAATGCACATTGGCTTGTTCTCCACCTTCGTAGAGGTTTTCCACCATGTCGGGATCCGGTGCGGACACATACTTGGCACGAACTTCCGCCGGATTGTCATGCGCGTTGCTGATCACGGTGTTTTTCTCGCCCGGCATGATTTTTCTGATTCCAAGGAAAACCCTCATAGGTTCGCCGGGCAAAATCCCCGACTCGACATCCTTGAAAGAACGGGGTTGCAAAACAGCGTTGTCGGGAAGTGTCACCATTGTCCCGTCCCGAAAGACAAAACACCCCTCCAGCAGCTCGAAAACCTTGTTTTCAAGGGCCTCTTCACGAAGTCTCATGGAACGGACACCCCAGAAAAAGGGGCTTGCCTGGCGCCTCAGCAACTCCATGCGGGACTGAAAAAACTCCTCCTGATACTGAAAATGATGCGGCTGGAGAAAAAGCCCTTGATGCCAGTAAACAGGTTTAATGCTTTTTTTCACTTGGACTGGTAGTTTCTTGAATGCTGTTTGAAGAAAAAACGAGATCAAGTGTCAGCACCTCGATTTCTGCTTCATGTTTTTTAAAAAACGGAATTCCCTTGCTCTTTATCCGGACAGGTATCTCATAAAATTTTGTGGATTTTTCAGGGTCAAGATCATTGTACCCGGCAACAATACCCACCCATTTTGCGTTCTCAACACG
>JAKSDC010000025.1 GCA_022360275.1 Chlorobiales bacterium | reverse complement strand
TCAATCCTTGTCCTTGCTGGCGAGCAGCTGCTCTACCGGAGCTGATTCGGGAAGGATGTAGACGATGCCTGCTTTTGGCTTGAAAAGAGGAGTGAGGACGTTTTTGAACAACGGTTTGGAAACATTGATACACCCCCAGGTAATTCTGTTGTCTGCCGGGGTGGAGGACTGCAGACGTGTTATTCTTTTCTGGCCCGGAACATTGGCGACCGGATGCAGTCCGACAGCGTATTTTGTATCGACCCACAGCACATCCTTGCCCCGATGATCGGGTCCGAAAACCGATACGTAACGCCCGGAAGGGGTGACACGGTCTTTTTTGCCAATGGAGGAGAGTCGGGCATTCAGGGTTTTTGGATCGATTTTATCTGATTTTGCGATGCCAAGCAGAACCGGCCCATGGTCAACAAGCTTGCTTTTTGCATCAAAGACAAAAATATGCGCATTTTTTTTGTCGATGATCGCGTAAGGAAAATTATGGTTATCCTTGTTTTTCTTGACCCAGGAAACGGTTTTCTGCACCTCCTCGGATGCAAAGTCAAGATCTTTATGATCTTTTGCGCTGGTGTCTGCGGTGTTCAGGATCATCAATGATACAAATACTGAAAAGAACACCAGTCTTTTCGAGCCGTTCTTCATGTGTTTCGGGGCCTTAGCCATAACAAGGAAGATTTTTGTTGAAAGAATCAACTTTATAACCATGTAATTTAAAACACTGAAACCCTATTTGCAAAATAACACATGATACCCTTTTTAGAAATAGATTACGACCCCCCGGTTCAAACTTTCTGATCACTGCAATAATTAAGCTGTTCAGCAAGCTTGTTTATTCAACACCTCGAAAACCATTTCTCCTCAGTTTTCCCCTCTCCCAATCTGTGTTCCGGTTCCGATTACCTGCGTTTTCCCAGAACTTTTTCGATTACGGGTATCGTTCTGAGTACGATTACAAGTTGGCAAATCAGCAATGCGGCAGTTTGACAATTTTCAGTCTTGGCTATATTAACAAAACAAACGAGACGATACTAAGCTGTGCCATGATCCCATGAAAATACTCTACCGCTATATACTGAAAGCGCATATCGGACCGTTTCTGTTCTCCTTTTTGACCATTCTGTTTGTTTTTACCCTGCAGTTTGTCACCCGGTTTTTTGACCGCTTTCTCGGTAAAGGGCTCGGTTTTTTTGTGGTTGCGGAGCTGATTGCCCTTCAGATTGCGTGGATGGTTGTGCTGGCTGTTCCGATGGCGGTACTGATTGCTACCCTCATTGCATTCGGAAGCCTCACCAACAGTTCAGAAATGACCGTGATGAGAGCAGGCGGCTTGTCACTGTACCGGCTTCTTGTGCCGGTTTTACTTGCGGCGGCGTTGCTTTCCGTGCTGCTGGAAAGGTTCAACAACATTGTTCTCCCCGAAGCCAACTACCAGGCTAAACTGCTGTTGAAAGATATCACCAGGGCAAAACCTAATTTCGGCCTTACCGAGAACGCATTTTCAGGGCTTGTTGACGGTTATTCGATACTTGTCAGGGAAACAGACAAGGATGGCGAAACGCTCAAAGGTGTTACGATTTACGAGACAAAAAAGGATGAAGAGAGGACCGTTATCACTGCCGAGAAGGGGCGCATAGCGTTTACACCGGATTATCATTATCTGATTTTAACGTTGCTCAACGGTGAAATGCACGAGTTGCACGGCGGGGGAAAAAAGGAATATAGAATCATGACGTTTGACAAGCATCGCTTTGTTTTTTCCTCAACCGGTTACGGTTTCGAGCGAACTGATGGCAGCGAGATACGCAGGGGTGACCGTGAATTGTCTGCCGGACAGCTTTTTGCCATGGGTACACAGTTTCGGGAACGCATGCACGATGCTGAGGAGCATATCGGCAATGTGGTTGCGCATGAACAAGATGCCATCAACAGGCTCAGCGGCTTGGGGGAGCCAGTAAACTTAACGGGAACCGGGTATACTGCAGAAAAGAGAACATTGGCTCTCCAGCAGGTTGAAAAAATGATTGCTCGAATTGACAGGGAGATCGATCATATGGACCGAAGCAAAGATATGTACAACAAGTACATGGTTGAGTTTCATAAAAAATATGCGCTCTCCTTCGCCTGTATTGTTTTCGTCCTGGTTGGTGCGCCTCTTGGTGTTCTTGCAAAAAAGGGGGGATTCGGGATCGGCGCGGGTTTGTCCCTGATATTTTTTCTGCTGTACTGGTCGCTTCTCATTACGGGAGAAAAGCTTTCCGACAGGGGCTTGCTTGATCCAGGAATAGCAATGTGGCTCGCAAACATTGTCATGCTGGCGATAGGCCTCGTCGCTCTATTTCGCGTTTCCGGTGCCGTAATCGGCTCTGGCCGTTAAAACGATGCAAGCTTAAGGCAAGAAAAGAACTCATTCCGGACACAATTGTTTTTTGTTGCCGTTTTTGTCCAGGCAAACAAATGTAATCTGTGTCGTAAAAACCATTTCACGTTCCCCCGTATCGATACTGCCTTTATAAGCGTTGACCGTATATTCGACCGAGGTTTTACCTTCTCGGGTTTTTATGGTTTCAAAACAGAGGATCGTTCCTTCTTTTATGCTTTTTCTGAACACAATTTTGTCCATGGCGACTGTGACGAAGTTACAGCCCGGATAGTCAAGCGTTACGGCAATGTATCCCATCTCATCGATCCATTTCAGCAAATTGCCGCCGAAAAGGTACCCGTAGTGGTTCAGGTGTTCGGGAAGGACAAGTTTGTAGTTTTCCATGGTTTCTTGTTTGAAGTTAACTGTCTGAAGTTTGCTGACAGCCGGCAGCGGACGGACGTGCCATAATGACGTTTTCCTTTTCTGTCAGAACCTGTCCATGAGGCATTTTTCTGGCTCGCCGGATATATTTTTTTTCAGTGTATATGACCGGAACAAGTTGCGAGTTCTTTGCGGACGAGTAAAAGGCCGCTATTTCCGCAGCTCTCCGTATTGCGGTGGTGTTTTGCATTGTTGCTCCGCGAAGAATGCAGTGCGACCCGGCGGTGCCTCTTGCATGGAGCCAGATGTCGTGTGGTTTTGCAAAGGAGAACGTGAGTTGTTCATTGTTCCTGGCGTTTTTACCGACATAGAGTGTCGCCTTTGGGGTGATGGCAAATGTCTTGAATGGCAACTGTTTTGTTTCTTTTTTTTGGAAAGAGGCAAGTCCGAGATCTTTAAGGACGGATCGGTTTGCTTCATAAAACGCTTTGACCTGCGATGGGTTTGAGAGTTCGTTTGCTTTTGCAACAAGCTGCTGAAGCTCCTTTTTTTGTGCTGTTATGGTTGCTTTTCTCTGGAAGCTCCCTTCTATTTTCGCCCTTGTTTTCGATGCTTTAGCAAACCACGCAACAGCATTCTGCTGAAGGCTCAATTCCGGTTTCAGGGGGATTGTCAGCAAAGAACCGTCCGGCTCGAACACATTCGTAACTGTGATGTTGTCTTCTTTCCGGTCGAGGTTGTACAGATTGGCAATTAAAAGGTGCCCGTTTCGTTCATATTCATCGACCTGTTTCCTGAGTTTTTCGGGCTGAAAATGAGCAAGTTCACGTTCGATTTTTGCCATTTTATGTTTCAGTCTGGTGTCGAGTTCATGAACGAGCTCTTTTGTTTTCAGGTGTTGCCATATTTTTCGACTGTAGAGATTCAGGCTTTCAAGTATTGTTGCAAGCTTGACGGAGTTTTCAGGTGGATTGTGCAGAATTGAGAATTCAGGACTGTTTTTTTTGCCGGTATATACGGAAGGCAGCGGGTCGAGCAACTCGTGAAAAAGAGCGGTTAGTTCGGTATGAATGTTTGCCGGCGAGCAATCGCTTCCGCACCGGCCAAGGAGTTCTCTGACCAGCTGGCGGTCAAAACCCGGAAGTATGTTCATCAGTTTTCCGTAGATATCCGGTACTGCTGCAGCATGAAAGCGTTCAGCAAAAACAGGGTAATTGTAAGCCAGGAGTTCAAGTGAACGAACTATTTCCGGTTTTGGCAACCCTTTTTCAGCAAAGGGGTTGGGTGAAGAGCTCTGCTTGAAGCTGTTGATTATCCGCTGGTTTTTCTCCAGGAGCACGTTTGTTTTTGCGCTGAAAAGCTGAAGCACGATGGTATAGTTGTCTTCAAGTGGTAACCGGATTATCCTGTCACCGGGGTCGATGGTAACATCCGAGATTTTTTTCTCCGCAATTTCCGGCATCAATGCAGCGGTATTGCGCTGTTTTCTGTTTAGCCCTTCCCGTGAATGTATACAGAGTTTCGGGTGTCCGGTGACCACAAGAAGCTGCATATGCTCACCCTTGTTGGTGATCAGGCTGATGGTAATTTCGTTGCGCTGCTGGGAAAAAACCTCGAAAACATAGCCACCCTCGAGACGTTCCCGGAGTTCAAAAGCGAAGTGGTAAAGGGTGAAATAGTTGCGCAGCATCGTCGTTCTGTTTTTTTCTTATATCTTTTTTAAATGTTGCATTTTTACCTTGATAAACTTCTTTTTTATCATTGAATAATGTATCAAAATCCTGCATATGCCTGAAGATCTACAAAAAAACGAGGGCTGCTGTCTTCCCGGTAAAAGCGGGAGCGGTGCACCCCAAGAGGCGCGGCTTGGCTGGCATGAATATTTTATGAGTGTCGCTCACCTGATTTCACGCAGGGCTACCTGCACCAGGGGGCATATCGGTGCTGTGCTTGTGCGTGATAATAATATTCTTTCAACCGGCTATAACGGTGCACCTTCGGGTTTGCCGCATTGCAATGAAACAACCTGTAAGATATATCGCAGCACCCACCCTGACGGTACGGTGGAAGAGAACTGCGTCAACACCATTCACGCCGAAATCAATGCAATAGCCCAGGCTGCAAAACACGGTGTTTCCATCAAGGATGCCGATATTTACATTACTGCAAGTCCGTGCATACACTGCCTGAAGGTACTGATAAACGTAGGTATCAAGACGATCTACTTCGACAAACCTTACAAAATCGATCACATTTCGGAGCTTCTCCGTTTCTCCGGTGTGAAACTGGTGCAAATACATGTTGAGAAACCCTGATCATTTGCATGAGAGCACATGACTGTGAATGAAAAAAACGACAAGCTGCTCCATGAGGGTTTTATGGCGCGCTGTTTTGAGCTTGCGGAAAAAGGGGCGGGTTATGTCAGCCCCAATCCCATGGTAGGCTCGATACTCGTGGCCGAAGGGCAGGTTATTGGAGAAGGTTATCATGAACGATTTGGGGGACCGCATGCCGAGGTTAACGCCATCTCATCCGTAAGCGATCTCTCCTTGCTGCGGCGATCCACGCTTTATGTCAACCTTGAGCCTTGTTCCCACCATGGTAAAACGCCTCCCTGCAGTGACCTTATCATAGAAAAAAAAATTCCCAGAGTTGTCGTCTCTTGTAGGGACCCGCATACAAAGGTTGCAGGACGAGGTATTCAGAAACTCCGTGAGGCAGGGGTGGAGGTTATCGAAGGAGTGCTTCAGGAGAAATCCCTGAAACTAAATGAAGCATTTGTCAAAAGTCACCTGAAGAACATCCCGTTTGTCGCTCTCAAGCTCGCTCAGACCCTCGATGGTAAAATAGCAACAGCAAAAGGGTTGTCGCAATGGATCACCGGCACTGAGGCAAGGGTTCATGTGCACAGACTGCGCAGCCGTTATGATGCTGTTTTTACCGGGTCGGCAACCGTTCTTACTGACGACCCCCGACTGACA
The DNA here is from genome assembly GCA_022360275.1 of Chlorobiales bacterium. Classification (GTDB taxonomy): domain Bacteria; phylum Bacteroidota; class Chlorobiia; order Chlorobiales; family Chlorobiaceae; genus Prosthecochloris. The sequence goes on along the minus strand of JAKSDC010000025.1, from coordinate 3,707 downwards.
GTACGTCATGTGTCCGGTCCAAGTCCTCTGCGTGTAGTCCTCGATCGTTCGTTAAAGCTTCCCGATACTGCAAGAGTGTTTAATGATGACGCCCCGACTCTTGTTTTCACATCCGGCAGAACGGTTGACACCCTGAAGATCGATCGTTTACGGAAGAAGGGCGTGGAGGTGGCATGTGTCAACGAAAAGCATGGGAGTCTTGATCTTGAAGAGATTTTGCGGTTTCTTCATACGAAAAACATCATTTCCGTTTTTGTAGAGGCAGGTTCCCGACTTTCGGCTTCATTGCTTCGAGCCGGGCTTGTCGACAAAATGTATCTGTATGTGGCCCCCAGAGTATTCGGAAGTGACGGTCTCGACTCATTCGACCGGCTTGGGGTCGATGTTCCTGATCAAGCTTTCCGTTTCCGGTTTGAGCCTCCCTGTTTTTTCGGTGAAGATCTCCTGCTCGAAGCCTACGTCCTGTAATTCTCGTTTCTACCTGCGGGCATACCTTTCTTTTTTTTCGAAAAGGTCGGTCTGATTTCAGTTTTTCCCGCTCCCTTTCTATGAAAGGGAGGCGCTTCGTTTTCTTCTTTGCTTATTTGAACATTTGGTTTTATCAGGCGTTTTTTATATCATCTCATTAATATATCATCTCATTAATGAGTATATAGGTATATATACTTATAGATATATGATTTTTGCCGAGAGGGCGAGATGAGAAAAGGTTCGCAGCTTTAACTTCGGCAGAAAGAAGAACGAGAAAAACAGCAACACAAACATTTAGAGAGCAGCAACATGAAGAAAAAAATCCTATCACTACTGTGTCTGGTCATGGTGTGGGCACTTCCGTCTACGCTGAAGGCGGAAATGAAGCCGAGTGTTACCGTGTACGGTAACCTTCGCTATTCTGTAAATTATGTTGACGAGGACGGCGTTGGCGACGACCTCGATCGTTGGAAAGGAACGGACAATGTTTCGCGTTTCGGGATTAAAGGTTCATACGGCAATGAAGACATCAAGGCTTTTGTGCATTTGCAGGTGCGTGCTTTCGCCGATGCGGATGCTGATAAAGATGCCTTTGAGCAGCGTTTCTTCTTTGGAGGATTTGAGTCCGAGTATGGTAAGCTGACGTATGGACGCATGACCAATGCATACAAATTCCCAGGGTTTGCGCTCGATCCTTTTTATGATCTTTCAAGGATCAATGCCGGAGGCGTGTTTAACGGCGGCGGCGCAACTTATGGCTTGTCCCCTGCGACAAACGGCTTTACCGATAATTCATTCCAGTATTTTACACCTAACCTGAATGGTTTCAAGCTTGTCGGCGGTATTGCGTTTGAAGATGCTACCGACGATAATAAACTTGCTTGGCTTGCAGGTGGCTCTTACAACACGAATGGATTTACGGTGGGCGCAGTCTATGCGGACAATCCTGACTATGAAAGTGGCGGCAGCTCCATATACCCTGGTATTGCCAAGGACGGGGATGCGATCAGGGCTTATGCAACTTACAAGGGTGATGGCTGGAAGGCAGGCGCTTCTTATGAAAATATTGACATTTCGGGTTATAACGATGTCAACTACTTCTATCTGACAGGGACAGCTATGCTGAAAAAGGCGAAAACCGATCTTTCATTGTCTGTCGGTCTTGTTGACGATGGCGCAGCTGAAGGACTGGGGCTCACCGGAGGCGCTTTCTATAACGTCCTTGACAACGCTCAGATTTATGCAATGGCGAGCTATGCCGATCTCGACTCAGATCATACGCCTTATGTTCTCTCAGTTGGCGCTATCTACAACTTCAAGTTTACTGCCAACTAAGCTGAGCTGAAAGATTGTTCTTTCTGGTTTTACCGTTAACACAACATCCGGAACGCCGGACTGTCCTTCTCCGTTGGGCAGTCCGGTTGTTCTTTTTATAGGCGGGAGATATTGTGGTAGTAGTATCTGCAGGAAGAAACTAATGCTGTAATTGGTGTTTTTTTACGGCTTTTGTAACTTACCTAAAACCCCAAAAATTCTACCGATATGATAGAGCGTATTATTCAAAATAACGACCTGGGTAAGCTGCTGCTCCGCTTGTCTGTTGGCGGACTGATGTTGTTTCACGGGATCCACAAACTTAAAAGCGGGCTTGGGTTTATTGAAAAGACCCTCACTGATGCAGGGTTGCCAACGTATTTCTCCTACGGGGTGCTGCTGGGGGAGGTATTGGCGCCTTTACTTATCATTCTGGGCATTCTTTCTCGCCCCGCTGCACTGCTTCAGGCTTTTGTGATGGTTGCTGCGATATACCTGGTACATAGCAGCGAACTGTTTTCCCTGACTCAACATGGCGGTCATGCTCTGGAATTGCAGTTCCTCTACCTTTTCGGCTCCCTGGCAATTGTTTTTCTCGGCTCGGGCAGCTACAGTCTTTCGAGGGGAAGAGGGTTGTGGGACTGAGCAAAGAGCTTGCAGTCTTCAGTCAAAAGTCGGCTGACAAGAGAGGCCTGATTTCCTGAAAGGTTTTTATTCTCTCTATTCCTATCTTATCTGCTTTTTGATCCGTGGACGGGTAATTGCACCTGTGACGGGAACTTTGTTTGCGTTTTCCCTGTTCTGGCCTACTGTTTTGCGCTATCATATATTGAAATGCAAGTTTTTGTAGTTAACAACAAGGAGTAACATAATGGCCACTATCACATTAAAAGGAAATCCTGTCACAACTGTTGGCACCTTACCTGCAGTTGGAACAGCGGCACCGTCTTTCACCCTCGTGAATAAAGATCTTTCGGAAGCAAACATGGCTGATTTTGCCGGAAAAAGAGTTGTGCTGAACATTTTTCCCAGTCTCGATACCCCTGTCTGTGCAGCTTCCGTAAGACGTTTCAACCTCGAGGCTTCAAGCATTCCCGATACTGTCGTACTTTGTATTTCTGCAGACCTTCCTTTTGCACACAAGCGCTTTTGCGAAGTTGAAGGTATTGAAAATGTTCTTTCACTCTCGGTATTCCGTTCGCCTGAATTCGGCAGCGATTACGGAGTTACCATGGCTGACGGTCCTTTGAAAGGAATACTTGCCCGCGCCGTGGTTATTGTTGACAACGAGGGAAAGGTTATTTATACCGAACAGGTGCCGGAAATAACCCAGGAACCCGATTACGAGGCGGCACTGAAAGCCATGGTGTAGACGGAAAATGTTTACCGGGATTGTCAAAGATATCGGGACAATAGCAGGAATAAGCAGCCGGGGAACAAGCCTGCGCATGACGGTGCGCTATAAAAACGAACATGAGTTCAATGATCTGGCAATCGACGAGAGCGTGGCGATCAACGGAACATGCCAGACAGTTGTGGCTCTTGGCGACAAGACATTCGATGTCGACACCATCGAGGAAACACTGAAAAAAACCACGCTTGGTTTCTTTGCTGCCGGTGTTCCCGTAAACCTTGAGAGAGCGTTGCGAGCTTCGGACAGGCTCGGCGGTCATTTTGTGCAAGGCCATATCGACTGTGTCGGTAAGGTTCTCGGGGTTTATGATCTTGGGGGAAGCCGGGAAATACGGATTGGCTTCCCTGAAGAATTTCAGCCCTTCATTGTGCCGATAGGCTCGATTGCGGTCGATGGCGTCAGTCTTACTGTGGCGAGCGTCGGTGAAAACAGCTTTACTGTTGCGATCATCCCGTATACATTCGAGAATACTACCATTAATGACCTTAAAGAGGGTAGCCGGGTGAAC
>JAKSDC010000186.1 GCA_022360275.1 Chlorobiales bacterium | reverse complement strand
TTGCCATTTTTGAGCTGACCTTCAATCACTTGATATTCAAAATCTATACTTCTATCTACCGACACAGCACTCACCAATTCAACAACTGCATCAACTTCGTCACCAACTATTGCTGCATTAGGTGCTGAATCTTTAAAAGTTTTATCCCATATATTAGACAGATTTTCAGCCGTCATTTGGCCAGCTTTACGCTCTGGTCGATTAGTGAACCATTCTACTAAATTAGGCTCAACGCTTAAAGTGTCATCCTTCACCATAGCTGGACCACGAAGCACATAGAACTTGCTGACTTTAGCTTGCTCAACTGAAACAGCTATTCCTTCCACTTTCTTCAGCGTATTTTTTTGGAGAAAAATTCCTGTCCCTAATGCTACTACCACCACAAAGAGGAGGAGATAAGCGACGAAACTTATTTGAGAATTTTGTTCTTTACGTTTATGCATAGCTTAGTCCTTCTGACATTCAACATTTATATTTACCGTATCATTAGTAATTGAGTTCAGAAACATCCTTGCCGCCTATATGCAGCAGGGCCATCTGACATCCCAGGATGCACTGCCAATCATGCATGAAGCTGAATCCTTCATGGAAAGGAACGAAATACCTGTAAGTTCCGAAAAAGTTATCGCTCTTACAAGTTCCTCAAAATGCTCAGCTTATGACTGTGAATTTGTAGCTCTTGCCAAAAGATATGATCTGAAGCTTTATACCTCTGACAAACAAATCTTCACCGAATTCCCTGATTACAGTCTTGATCTGAAAACATTCAAAACCACATAATCAGTAGGAAAATAAACAAGGGAAAAGAGTCGATGCTCAAAAGAACTGTAAATTGTATCGCAAAAATAAGAGGACTCTTCCCTACCCTTCCAGCGTCGGATAATCGATATATCCTTTCGGGCCGTGGGAATAGGCGGTGCTCATGTCCGGTTCGTTCAGAGGGGCGCCGGTCTTCCAGCGTTCCACAAGATCGGGATTGGCGAGGAATGGCCGCCCGACCGCTATGAGGTCGCATTTTCCGGCTTCAAGATCGCTTTCGGCTCGTTCGGCGTCATAGCCGCCGGAGAGAATCAACGTTCTCTTGAATTCCCTGCGAAAAGTCTCCTTGATGGAATCGGGCACCACCGGCGTGCCCATCGAAAAGTGATCGACAAGATGAATGTAGGCGAGCCCTGTCTTGTCGAGCTCCCGGGCAAGATAGCCGTACTCCTCTTCCATCGCATCGTAAAGCGGCATGTCGTTGAACACGCCGAACGGCGAAAGCCTGATACCGACCCTCTCCTTGCCGATTGCGCCGGTCACCGCTTCAACCACTTCAAGCATGAAACGGGCACGGTTTTCTATCGGACCACCGTAACCGTCGGTGCGCAGGTTGGTGTTGGGACGAATGAACTGTTCGATCAGGTAACCGTTCGCACCGTGCAGTTCGATGCCGTCAAAACCTACGATAAAGGCACTCCGCGAAGCCTGCGCGTATTCCTCTATGGTTGCCCTGATATCCTCTTCGCTCATTTCCTCAGGAACAGGGTAGGGCTGCATTCCGTCGTTGTCCGTATACATCTTTCCGGATGCCGCAACGGCAGAAGGCGCAATCACACGAGCACCAGCAGGCATGTTCAGTGGATGAGCTATCCGTCCGCAGTGCATGAGCTGCAGGAAGATTTTACCACCGTTCCGGTGAACAGCAATTGTCACGGTTTTCCATCCTTCTGTCTGGGCACAGGAAAATACTCCCGGAATGCGCGGATAACCCAGACCGTTCGGCGAGGGTGCTGTTCCCTCGGTAATAATGAGCCCGGCTGAACTGCGCTGTTCGTAGTATTCCGCCATCAGCTCGTTCGGTACGTTGCCGGTTGCACGGCTACGGGTCATCGGAGCCATGACCATATGGTTCCGAAGCGGCAAAGGCCCGAGATTTGTCGGAGCGAACAGAAGAGACATGGCAGAGTCCTTGTTTACGTTTCGCAGCTTCTTCTAAGCGGATAACACTCTAACACACAACTCACATATTCCGTTTTTCCAAAACAATCGAAAACAGTCAATTTTTCACAGCCTGCCGTTTCAGTCGCCAGACGGCAAAGACCCCTCCCAGACCAGCAATCGGAGTATAGATGAAGATAGTTATGGGAAGACTGATGAGGTAGTCTACAAAGGTCATCTCTACCGGAGCTTGCAACATCTCCTGCACCTGGTTCAGGAAAGCATCCTGTTCGGGCGACATGCCTCTCAACCATTCAGAAAGAAGCAGAAGGCCTTCGATCCCCGGCCGGTAATTAAAAACCGTTATCAGGATGTAGCCTGCCGTCACCGAGAGCACGCTGCCCGCAATCCCGGCAAGGCTCGAAAAAACAAACGCTTCCGACATGCTGAGCCGAACCTGACATTTGACGATGTAATAGTAAGCGGCGACAGCTCCGCTGAAAAGTATTCCGACAAAAAACAGCGCGTTAATGAGCGTCAGATAAGGGAACGTCGTGGTGAGGAGTATAAGCAGTCCGCCTATGGCAATCGCCCTGAATTTCTCTTCTGAATAATCCACCTCAGCCAAGTACCTCGTCAAGAAAGTTATCCATGGTATAAAAACCCGGCTGAACAAGGTGCTTGGCGGCAAGCCATTTGCCTGCCTGAACCGCTCCTCCGGCAAACCCTCTGCGGTTTCTGGCGGTATGCGAAATAACGATATCGTCGAACTCCGAGTTGATATATGCGGAGTGCTGCCCGAAAACCGAACCGAGCCTGATTGCTGCGACCTGCAATTCTTCCGGAGCTATTTTTTTCTCTGTCGAGAGCTGGCTGACTATGGTCTTTTTGCGGGAATTGGCTTCGAGAATCATCTCCGCCGCTCTCAGGGCGGTCCCGCTCGGAAAGTCCGCTTTGGCGGTATGGTGCTGTTCGGCAAACGCAATATCGAATGCATCGAAAGGAGCGATCATCCGTGCTGCATCACGGACGGTTCGAAGAAATATGTTGACGCCGAGGGAAAAGTTCGCTGAGTACATGAGCGAGGCACCGGACTCTTCAACCTTTTTCCGGACCATGGGCATATCATCATCCCAGCCGGTCGTTCCAACAACGACCGGGACCTGCGAAGCAAGCATGGCAGGGAGGTTGGCAAGAAAAGCATCCCGGACGGTAAAATCTATGATGACGTCGTTTCCGGCAAAACTCTCCTTTGTAATTGCCGCATCGACATCGAGAATTGTATGGACCTCATGCTCTCCGGATTCCTCTATTACACCGGCAACCTGTTGTCCCATTTTTCCATATCCAACGAGCGCGTACTTCATAAAAAAGTCAAAATTCAAAAGTTAAAAGTCAAAATAGCCTGATAGCTGGAAGATACATGCTATTCACTGAAACTATAACTACCGAAAAGCCATGCCACCCCGTTGAATGGATGTTTGAATATCAAAATCTCAAACTGACACTTACAGAAGGATAAGGTTCTTCCGGCCCGTATACCGATGAAATCCCTTCCTCCGAAATCGTATCGAAATCATACAGGTGAGCGTCGACATAAGCATCGACAATTCCGGCAAGATAGGCCAGCGCGAGAAACAGAAACTGCTGGTTACGTTTTTCCTGGTAACGGTCCCGTTCCTCCTGAAAATAGGACGCATCGGGCCCGTCGGGATCCTGGGCGTACTTGTCCCTGAATTCTTTATAGCTGTCGTTATAATCAAAAGCACGGTAGCCGAAATAGCCCAGAAGCCCGTAAAGGATAGGAACTTTCCAGATGGCACCGTTATACACCTGACCGTAGCCGGGAAGCACTGCGGATATCATTGCGACTTTCCAGGGCTCCAGCCGCTGACCGTCGTCTTCGCTCTGCCGAGCGCCGTCATGCTGCACTTCGGCAAAAAGCGCCCCCTGGATCGCATCTCCTGCAGCTTTGTTATCCGGAAAGACCGGTTCTCCTGCCCTGATAGATGAAGGTGCTGTAATCATCGCAAGCGTAACCGCAAAGAATATCGCAGCCCTTATCCCGCTCTTTTTATTCATAATTCATTATTTCGAGGATTCTCTCCAGATCGTCCGGCGAAAAATACTGTATATGAATCTCACCCTTGCCCCTGTTTTTTTCCACTATCCTGACTTTTGTTGCAAACCGTTCCCGTAACTGCGACTCAATATGTTCATAGGGAGAAACATCACCTGTATCTTTCGCGCCGACAGCCTTTTGAGGTGCTTCTCTGAACAGTTTTTTGACAAGTTCCTCGGTTTGACGAACGGACAGTTCCCTCCTGATGATCTGTTGCCAGACCTTAACCTGCTGCTTCTGGTTCGGCAGATTGATCAGCGCTCTTGCGTGACCTGACGAGATTTCTTTCCGGCGGATACTGTCCTGTATTGCCGACGGCAGTTTCAGCAATCTGAGGAAATTGCTGATGGTAGAGCGGTTTTTGCCGACTTTCTGAGCGACTTCATCCTGTGTCAGGTTGCAGGTGGTGACCAGACTTTTCAGTGCAATGGCAATCTCTATAGCGTTGAGGTCTTCACGCTGAATGTTTTCAATAAGCGCCAGTTCCAGCTTGCCTGCGTCTTCATGCGCTTCGATGATATAGCCGGGAATAAACTTGAAACCTGCTTTTCGCACCGCACGGAGTCTTCTTTCGCCGCTGATCAACTGATAACCGTCACCATCTTTGCTGACCGTTACCGGTTGAATAACTCCGTTCTCGATAATAGAGTTTTTCAGATCTTCAAGCGCTTCTTCATCGAAGTCTTTTCTTGGCTGAAACGGGTTTACCCTGATTTTTTCAACCGGAAGACTTCCCACGGAACCTGTCGGCGCCCAAACCTCTTCATCTCCTCTGTCTGCCGGTATAAAACCTTCATCGGGAATGAGGGCTTTGAGGCCTTTTCCTAATGCTTGTTTCGCCATATCCTAAATCGATCGTTTCAACAGTGTACTGAATAGTGTATCGTCCGGCTCCTGTACTTTGCATCTTCAATGTGCCCGAACAATCGCTCAAGTCAGGCATAATGCATTGTCAACATAAAGCCCGGCAGAGCTACTACTAACGCCTGACCTTGAACTTCTTGATATTACCGTCCCTCTCGAAAATCTCCTGAGCAAGATCGAGATAATCCTTTGAGCCGAGACTTTGCGCATCGTAGAGCAGCGCAGGTTTGCCATGGCTGGGAGCTTCTGAAAGACGAACATTTCTCCGTATATAGGTTCTATAAACCTTGTCCTTGAAAAATTTTTTCACCTCTTCTGCAACCTGGCCGGCAAGACGTAAACGGGCATCGAACATGGTAACCAGTACCCCTTCGATCGAAAGTCTCGGGTTCAGGTGTTTCCTGACAATACTGATGGTATTGAGCAGCTTGCCAAGGCCTTCGAGTGCATAATACTCTGCCTGTACCGGAATAAGTACCGAGTCGGCTGCGGTAAGAGAATTGAGTGTAATCAAACCAAGTGACGGGGGACAATCTATAATAATGTAATCGTATTTGTCCCTTATCTCTTTCAGGGCCTTCTGCATCACGTACTCCCTCTCACGCATATTGACAAGCTCCACTTCCATGCCGACAAGGTTCACGTTGGACGGAACAACATCAAGGAACTCAAGGCTTGAGGGGCGTATTGCCTCCTTGATATCCCCGCCCTGAACCATAACATGGTAAAAGGTGTTTTCGATCTCTTCTTCGGTCTCGAGACCAAACCCAGAAGTAGCGTTCGCCTGAGGATCAATGTCTATGAGCAACGTTTTGAACTCGGAAATAGCAATAGAGGCCGCAATATTGACCGCCGTCGTTGTCTTGCCAACCCCGCCTTTCTGGTTTGCTATCGCGATAATTCTGCCCATCTTCCCTTAGAGGATCTATCATGTTGTTCTTCCGCCACGACTTGCTAAATTATAATACTTGAGTCAACTTTTACAAACAATAATACCACTATTGCTCAATGGGAAAGCTGGGAGAAGATTTTTTCACAAAGCCGACACTTCTGCTGGCTGAACTTCTTCTGGGTAAAGTTTTCGTACATAACGCTGCAGACAGTCGATACTACAAAGGCAGAATCGTCGAAACCGAGGCATACCTTGCCAACGGTGACGAAGCTTGTCACGCATTTCGGGGTATGACGAAGAGAAACAGAGTCATGTATGGGTCTCCCGGAACGCTTTACGTATATTTCACCTACGGCTGCCACAACCTCATGAACATCGTTACCGAACCTGAAGGGGTTGCAGGCGCAGTGCTCATCAGGGCCATGGAACCCGTGAGCGGTCTTGAAGAGATGCAAAAGAACCGCGAAGTCATGCGAACGGTCGATCTTATGAACGGCCCGGGAAAGCTCACCAGAGCTATGGATATAACACTTGCACATAACGGCATGCGCCTTTCAGGCAATACCGTTTTTCTTGAAGAAGGCGATAATATCCCGCAAGAAATAATCTGTTCATCGAAAAGAATAGGCATTACCAAAAGCACCGATCTGTTCTGGCGACGTTACATTGCCGGGAATGTTTATGTTTCGAAATCAAAGCCGGGACCAACACCGAAAACCAGAAAGACGCTGTTGGAAAGTTGAAAAAAAAATTTCTTTTTTAGCCAAGCTCTTAAACTATCCTAAACATGATCGGGACTCCAATCCTACCTGAAATAAGAGAACTGATCGAGCGCAGGAACTTTAGTGCGCTGCAGCGAATTTTTACCGATTGGCTTCCTGTCGACCTTGCCGAGCTTATATCGGATCTTCCGGAAAACGAACAGGCGATTCTGTACCGACTGCTTCCGCGGGGAGTAGCCACGGAAACGTTTGAATACCTCGATATCGACGCCCAGCAGAACCTGCTTACAGCACTTACCAAAAAGGATGTCACACACATTCTCAACAGCATGTCTCCTGACGACCGAACCGAAATGCTCGAGGAGCTTCCGAGTAACGTTGTTCAGGAACTGCTGAAACTCCTCTCGTTCGAGGAGTTTAAAATCGCAAAAACCTTGCTTGCCTACTCCGAGGACAGCGTCGGACGACTCATGTCTCCGGATTATATCAGCGTCAAGAAAGACTGGACGATTACTGAAGTTCTTGATTATATCAGAAAATACGGTCACGGTAGCGAGACCCTCAATGTCATCTATGTCGTAGACGATTACGGAAAGCTGATCGGAGAGCTGGCTGCAAAAGAGCTGCTTCTTTCCCAGCTGGAAAAAAAGGTGAAGGACCTGATCTCGGAAGAAAAGATCATTACTCTTACAGCAACCCAGGACCAGCAGGACGCCCTTGAAACATTCAAGCGATACGACCGGGTTGCGCTTCCGGTGGTCGACTCGAATGGTTATCTGATCGGCATCGTTACGGTTGACGATATGCTTGATGTTGCTGAAGAAGAAGAGACCGAGGATATCCAGAAGTTCGGCGGTATCGAAGCCCTTGAAGAACCTTATATGGACCTGCCCATCCTTGAGGTCATAAAAAAACGGGGGGTCTGGCTCGTGGTGCTTTTTCTCGGGGAAATGCTGACCGCTTCGGCAATGGCTTTTTTCGAAGATGAACTCGCTAAAGCTATCGTTCTTGCAACTTTCATTCCGCTGATTATTTCGAGCGGCGGCAATTCAGGGTCACAGGCCGCAACCCTTATCATAAGAGCCCTCGCCCTTGGGGAAATCACCATCAAGGACTGGTGGAGGGTCATGAGAAGGGAAATACTGTCCGGGCTTGCTCTTGGCAGTATATTGGGCCTCATAGGTATATTCAGGGTTGTATTCTGGTCGGTTATTCTTGGGTCTTACAATATCGAATGGCTTACCGTCGGCTATACCGTCGGCGTATCGCTCATCGGCGTCGTCCTCCTCGGAACCCTTGCCGGCTCGATGCTGCCGCTTCTGCTTCAGCGCTGGGGACTTGATCCGGCCACATCTTCCGCTCCCTTCGTTGCGACAATTGTCGATGTCGCAGGCATTATCATTTATTTCAGTGTAGCAACGGTTTTCCTGAGCGGAATATTGCTTTGATAAGAATCTTCAAGACGGCTGGATAGCCCGACGGCTCAATAGCTGGTTAGCAAGAGAACTATCAAGCTATTGAGCCATCACGCCAACCAGCCAAATCATTTAACAACTACTACCGAACACTGTGTCACCTGAAAGAGAATCGCTTGATTTCGATATTGTTTTCATCGGAGCAGGACCGGCAAACCTTACCGCGGCCCTGCATCTGCAGCATCTCGTATCCCGTCATAATGCAAAGGGTAAAACCCCTGTCGAGCCAGAAATAGCTGTTCTGGAAAAAGGAAGGTACGCGGGAGCACATCTTCTGTCCGGTGCAATTCTTGACCCTTGCGTTTTAGAAATGTTTCTTCCCGACTTCCGCGAACGGGGATGCCCTGTCGAAGCCGAAGTTACAAAGGAGTCGGTTTGGTTTCTTTCTGAAAAAAGGAAGTTTCCGATACCTTATCTTCCTGAACCTTTCCGCAACGAGGGCTGCTATGTTGTTTCACTGAGCAGGTTCGGGTCCTGGCTGAGTGAAATGGCTGAAGCCGAAGGCTTGACAATTCTGGATAATACCGCCGCAGTTGAACCGGTTATAGAAAACGGGCAGGTACTGGGAGTCATTACGGATGACAAAGGCATCGACAGACAGGGCAATGCCAGACCCGGAGCCGAACCGGGAATGCGGCTCAACGCAAAAGCAATCGTTGTGGGAGAAGGGGCACGGGGCTCCATTTTCCGCCAACTGGATCATCAGTTCGGCCTGTCGGAGAACACACACAAGCAAATCTATGAAACCGGGGTCAAGGAAGTATGGAAAGTTCCCCCCGGACGGATAGAAGCCGGTGACATTCTGCACACCTTCGGCTATCCGCTTCCATCATCGATATACGGAGGAGGGTGGCTGTATGCCGCATCTGATACAGAGATTTCTCTGGGATTCGTCACGTCAGTCGAACCGGAGCGGCCGGTGGTCGACCCCCATTACAATCTGCAGCTTTTCAAACAACACCCTCTCTTACAGTCGTTTATCAAGGATGGGCGCCTGCTCGAATATGGTGCCAAGGCCATTACATCCGGCGGTTACCATGCCATGCCGAAACCTGCAGGGCCGGGATTTCTGCTTACCGGGGAAACCGCCGGTCTTGTCAACATGCAGCGTCTGAAAGGCCTTCACCTGGCGATGCAGTCGGGTATCCATGCCGCTGAAACACTTTTCACTTCCCTGCTTTCAGATGATTTTTCAACAAATGCTCTTCTTTCCTATCGCCAACGCCTTGAAGCATCCGCCGGTCACGAAGAGATGTACAAAGCAAGAAATTACCGTCAGGCATTTGAACAAGGACTTTATAAAGGACTCATACAGGCCGGGATTTCTTTGAAAATACCCGGTATAGCCCTGGCAGAAAAAGCAGCCCCACCAAAAGAAAACAGGTTGCTGCCCGGCAAAAAGGAATACCGGAACTGGCTAAAGCAAAAAGAAGCGTTTCAACCCGACGATTCACTGACTTTTTCAAAAAGCGCCGACCTCTATGTATCCGGCACCGTTCATGAAGAAGACCAGCCCTGCCATTTGCGTATAAAAAAAGAGCACATCTCCGACATCTGCACAACGAAATGCACCGAAGCATTCGGCAATCCCTGCCAGCATTTCTGTCCTGCTGGCGTTTATGAAATCGATCATGATGCCGATCCTATACTGAAGCTGTCCCCGTCGAACTGCCTTCACTGTAAAACCTGTGAAATCGCCGACCCTTTTGGTATTATTACCTGGGTGCCACCGGAGGGAGGCGGAGGGCCGTGCTACAGATCAAGTTAAGCGGATGATGGAAAAGGAACATGTCATAGTCGGTATTTCCGGGGGAGTTGATTCCGCTGTTGCAGCCTGTATTCTCATTGAAAAAGGTTATCGGGTCACCGGCCTGCATATCAAAGTTCTCGACCATTCCGATGACAGTACGAGCCTTGAAAAATCCCCGCTGATCACCAGCGATTTGCAAGCCTACCGTTTTCCGGTCTTCTCGTTCAACCTCAGCGGCAGCTTTCGCAGGGATATTATTGACTATTTTCAACAGGATTATCTTGCCGGCCGAACACCCAATCCGTGCATGGTATGCAACAAGTTGATCAAATGGAAAGGCCTCCTGAAAGGCGCTGATCTTCTGCGGGCAAGTCATATCGCGACAGGGCATTATGCCAGAATCGATTGCAGCAGCGGTACCTGCCGCCTTTTCAAGGGGGCTGACAGTCAGAAAGACCAGAGTTACTTCCTGTGGATGCTCAGCAGAGAAGAACTGTCAAAAACGATTCTTCCGTTAGGAAACCTCACGAAGCCTGAAGTACGCGAACTTGCCCGCAGGTTCGGCGTCAGATCCGCGGAAAAAAAGGATAGCCAGGAAATATGTTTTGTTCCCGATAACGATTATAGAGAATTCCTGAAATCATCCCTTCCCGGCCTTTCAGAGCAATTGAAAGGAGGAGAGATAGTCGATAGTGAAGGAACGGTTATAGGCCGCCATGCCGGCTATCCTTTCTACACCATTGGACAGCGAAAGGGGCTCGGCGTATCATCTCCGGAACCCCTCTATGTCACCCGGCTCGACGCGGAAAAGAACCGGATCCATGTGGGCCGCAAAACGACGCTGCTGTGCAGTAAGCTAATTGCTGAAAACATGAACTGGACCGGGATCAGCCGTCCTGAAACACCAACGAGAGCTGCCGCACGTATACGTTACCGTGATACCGAAGAAGCTTGCATCATTGTTCCCGTCGGCGAAAACAGGATCGAGGTGGTTTTTGACAAACCAAAGCAATCGATAACCCCCGGCCAAGCGGTCGTGTTCTACCGGGAAGATGAGGTTATCGGCGGCGGGATTATAAAAGAGGCAACACCGGAATCAGCACTCCGTTCAGAGTAGGCTGCCTCCAGCAAGGGATACGTCAAAACAACAGTAGAAAACTATCTTTTTGACTTGTAACTTTTGAACTTTGACCTGATTTTCACAATGCTTCAGCGTAAACAGTCCACTCTTACCTACCTCGACATGCCCTCTCAATCAGGGCACAAAGGTGACATCCTCGTCATGCTGCACGGATATGGGAGCAACGAAAAAGACCTCATGCAACTTGCCCCTTTACTCGATCAAAACCTGCATTTCATCACCCCGAGAGCGCCGCTCGTGCTTGCGCCCGAAATGTACGGCTGGTTTCCCGTCGAGTTTACACAGGAAGGAATAACCATCGATCGGGAAGCTACGCGCAGAACGAAGGAGACACTTCTGGATTTTCTGCATGACATTATCGCCGGGTACGATGCCCGTGAAGGAAAAATCTGGCTTATGGGTTTCAGTCAAGGCGCGGTCATGAGTTATCTCACCGCTCTTGCCGAACCCTCCCTGCTTCACGGCGTGATAGCCTTGAGCGGACAGTTCCCCGAGTCATCCACGCTTGTCAATACAGACCCCGAACTGTTCCGGTCGATCCCGTTTCTGGTCATACACGGCCTCTATGACGATGTCCTTCCTGTTACCAACGGAAGGCGCTCTGAAAACTGGCTTGCAGAACATGTCGACCTGCTTACCTACAGGGAGTACGCCATGGGACATGAGATCAACAACCATGCGCTTGAGCTTATTAAAGATTGGCTTGAGCGCAAGAGAAAGGAAAAAGCTTCATCCTGAGAACCATGACGCCCGTCTTGCTCAACGAATTGAGAGAGAATGCGTATATTCAGGCTTTTAATTCGATGATTGCATGAAAAAATAATGAAGGAAACACCCGCAAGTCTACTGGGAAAGAAAATACTTGTGCTGGACGGAGCCATGGGCACCATGATCCAGAGATACAAATTCGAGGAAAAAGATTTTCGTGCTCGACGGTTCGCCTCCCACTCCCACCCTCTTAAAGGGAATAACGACATCCTTGTTCTCACGCAGCCTGATATCATTCATGCAATTCATTGCGAGTTTCTGGAAGCGGGATCAGACATTATCGAGACCAACACCTTCAACGCAAACCCGGTTTCCCAGGCTGATTACGGCATGGAAAACCTCGTAAAGGAACTGAACTTGGAGGCTGCACGCCTGGCACGCAGGGCCGCTGATGCCTATACGGCGAAAGATCCTTCCAAGCCCCGCTTCGTTGCAGGGTCGATCGGCCCCACAAACAAGACCTTGTCGCTCTCTCCCGACGTCAACAACCCGGGATACCGGGCGGTATCTTTTGAGGACATCGTTCGAAATTACCAAGCACAGCTCGAGGGCCTCATCGAGGGAGGGGTTGATATCCTGCTTGTCGAAACCGTATTCGATACCCTTAATTGCAAAGCTGCCATTTATGCAATCGAGGAGATGAGCCGGGAAAAAGGAGTCCGGCTGCCTGTCATGATTTCCGGAACCATTGTCGATGCAAGCGGGCGTACTCTTTCCGGACAGACGACCGAGGCATTCTGGATTTCAGTGGCGCATACTTCGGGACTGCTGAGCGTAGGACTGAACTGTGCCCTGGGGGCACAACAGATGAGACCTTTTCTTGAAACGCTCTCCAATATTGCAGGCAGCTTTGTCAGCGTTTACCCCAACGCCGGCCTGCCCAATGAATTCGGTGAATACGACGACAGCCCTGAATACATGGCGTCCCAGATTGCGGATTTTGCAGAATCGGGATTCGTCAACATCGTCGGCGGCTGCTGCGGTACCACGCCCGACCATATCAGAGCCATCGCCGAAAAAGTTTCAACGATCCGGCCCAGGCAAAAACCCGAGCCCGCTTCCGAACTCCGTTTGTCCGGTCTCGAACCGCTTTTTGTCAATCGGACAACCGGATTCATCAACGTGGGTGAACGCACCAACGTGACAGGATCGAGAAAATTCGCCCGGCTCATCAGGGAAAAACAATACGACGACGCCCTCTCCATTGCCCGCCAGCAGGTTGAAAACGGAGCACAGGTGATCGATATCAATGTCGATGAAGGCATGCTTGACTCGGAAAAGGTAATGCGGGATTTCATAAACCTGGTCGCTTCCGAACCTGAAATAGCCAAAGTCCCGCTGATGATCGACTCGTCGAAATGGTCGGTAATTGAAAGCGGCCTTCGCTGTACCCAGGGCAAATGTATTGTCAACTCCATCAGCCTGAAGGAGGGCGAAGAACCTTTCAGGGAACGTGCCCGTAAGATTATGCAGTACGGTGCTGCAGCCGTTGTGATGGCGTTCGACGAAAAAGGTCAGGCAGACTCTCTCGAACGCCGCATCGAGATCTGCCGACGGGCATACGGGATTCTCACGGAGGAAGTAGGATTTCCTCCTGAAGATATCATATTCGACCCGAACGTGCTGACCGTTGCAACCGGTATCGAAGAGCATAACAACTACGCTGTCGACTTTATCGAATCCGTGCGCTGGATCAAGCAGAACCTGCCGCACGCTAAAGTGTCGGGAGGTATCAGTAACGTATCCTTCTCGTTCCGAGGGAACAACCCCGTAAGGGAAGCGATGCATGCTGCATTCCTGTTCCATGCCGTCCGGGCAGGTCTTGACATGGGAATCGTCAACGCCGGTCAGCTTGCCGTTTATGATGAAATTGACAACGCGTTACTTGAAAAAGTAGAGGATGTCCTGCTCAACCGGCGTTCAGACGCGACCGAGCGACTTGTGGAGTACGCGGAAACCGTCAAGGGCGATGATACAAAGACCGAGGAAAAACAGGCGGAATGGCGGAGCTGCACGGTTGAAGAACGATTACAGCATGCCCTTATAAAAGGAATCGTGGATTATATCGACGCGGATACCGAAGAAGCCCGGCAGAATTACCCAAACCCGCTGGATATCATTGAGGGACCGTTGATGAGCGGCATGAACGTCATTGGCGACCTGTTCGCCGAAGGCAAGATGTTCCTCCCACAGGTCGTCAAAAGCGCCCGCGTGATGAAAAAAGCGGTTGCCTACCTTATCCCGTTTATCGAGGAGGAAAAAGCAAAAAACAAGGATTCCAAGTCCGCGGCAAAAGTACTGCTGGCAACGGTGAAAGGGGATGTGCACGACATTGGCAAGAACATCGTAGCAGTTGTACTGGCCTGTAACAATTTCGATGTTGTCGATATAGGCGTCATGATGCCATGCGAAAAGATTCTCGAGGCCGCCGAAAAAGAGAACGCGGATGTGATCGGCCTCAGCGGCCTCATTACTCCGTCACTTGATGAAATGGTTCATGTCGCCAAAGAGATGGAACGAAAAGGAATGAAAACCCCCCTTCTGATAGGCGGAGCAACCACATCGAAAATCCATACGGCAGTAAAAATCGCCCCTAACTATTCGGGGCAGGTTGTTCAGGTACTCGATGCCTCACGAAGCGTTCCGGCTGTCGCCAGTCTTGTAACGCCCTCCCTCCGCAAGGACTATGTTGCAAAACTGCAAAAAGAACAGGAAACCTTGCGCGAAAGTCATGCTGCGAGAAACGCCTCAAAAAAGTTCCTCAGCATCGAGGAGTCAAGAAAAAACCGGGCAAAACTGTCCTGGGGCAGCGATACAGTAGCGGTACCGAACCAGTTGGGCCTTACCATCCTTGACAACGTCTCCCTGAAAGATCTCCGGGAATATATCGACTGGACTCCTTTCTTTAGGGTTTGGGAACTTCACGGAAAATACCCCGATATTTTCGACCATAATCAGTATGGAACCGAAGCTCGCAAACTTTTTGACGATGCCAACGATTTGCTCGACACCATCTGTACAAAACAGTCCTTCACGGCAAAGGGCGTTGCAGGTCTTTTTCCGGCAAACAGTAACCACGACGACATAGAGATTTACACCGACGAAAGCAGAGCACATATCCTCTGTACCTTTCACACTCTGCGACAGCAGGCCCACAAGCGTCAGGATCATCCCAACTTGGCTCTTGCAGATTTTATTGCTCCGAAGTCAAGCGGCCTGAACGACTATATCGGCTGCTTCACTGTTACAGCCGGCCATGGCGTCAAAAAGATGATGGAGCATTTCGAAAAATCGCATGATGACTACCGCCGCATCATGACACAGGCCCTTGCCGACAGATTCGCAGAAGCTTTTGCGGAAATGCTTCACCGGAAAGTCAGGACAGAATTGTGGGGATACGCCCCTGACGAAAACCTTTCGAAAGCGCAACTGATTGCCGAGCAGTACAGGGGAATCCGCCCGGCACCAGGCTACCCTGCGTGCCCTGACCATACTGAAAAACCGCTCATTTTCAACCTGCTCAACAGTGAAGTCAATACAGGGATCACCCTGACGGAGACCTATGCCATGAATCCGCCGGCATCGGTATGCGGAATGTACTTCTCGCACCCTGATGCCAAATATTTCGTACTCGGAACGATCGGAAAAGATCAGATCGAGGATTATGCAGAACGCAAAAAAATGAGTGTGGGTGAGATCGAGAAATGGCTTGGACCTCATCTAAACTACGTAGATTTCTGAAACAATTGAAAAAAACCGCGTCTTGCGGGTTTTTTCAGTCCTGCTAAAAAGTACAACTTTCCACGGTCTTATAGGGATATGGTTCATTCAAGGCATGCAAAACTGCCTGATCCCGGCTGTAGACATCCTCCCTGAACAACATCTCGTCATCCTCGGCTACCGCTGTCAGATAAAGCAGGAAAATCGGTATTCTTGTGGGCAGATTGACCGTTTTGGTTTTTCCCGTACTGATAATGCCTCGGATATCATTTTCACTCCATCCGAGCAGAATCTCCGCGAGCTCAAGAGGATTCTGGAGACGAATGCAGCCATGGCTGAAAGCGCGGGTGCTCTTGTCAAACAGATGCTTGCCTGGTGTGTCATGGAGATACACCAGATGCTTGTTGGGAAACATGAATTTGACTTGACCAAGGGCGTTTCTTGTCCCGGGTGGTTGACGCAACCGATACGGCAGCGAGCCTGCACTGTATGCCGTCCAGTCTATAGACGCCGGGTTTACCACCTGACCGCTACGGTCAATGACCTGTAGACCGTTCTTTGCCAGATACCCTGTATTTTTTTTGATTGCAGGCAGAGCTTCCTTTTTCAGAATCCCCGGAGGAACATTCCATGAAGGATTAAAGATGATGTACCGCATCTCGGCTTTGAAAACAGGTGTTTTCCAGTAAGGCTCCCCTACAATGACCCTGGATCCCCATTTGTAGTTGCCGTTTTCGACATACTGAACGGTAAATCCGGCAACATTGACCAGAAGAAACGTAGGTTCGAGCTTCTGAATAAACCAGCGGTAACGATCAAGATTGATACGGATCTGGTCAGTTCTTTCTGTCGCCGGAACGTTGAGTGCTTTCAACGTCTTGGGGCCAACCGCCCCGTCAACTTCAAGTCCGTGTCGTTTCTGAAAACGTTTGACAGCCTCTCGGAGCTCATTACTGTACAGCAGTGCGGAGGCGGCATGTGATGTATCGACCTGAGAAATCTCTGCAATGTCACCGGTTATCTCAAGACGCTTTCGTAGTGCGGGCACCCTGTCGTCATACTGCCCGATCTCCTTGATGGAAGGACCTTCGGGAATAGTGTCCCAGCCGCCTTCGGCGGCAATTTGCCGGTATCTTGCAAGCCCATCTTTAAGACTGGTGTATTGAGGATGGTTCGGGCGGAGCTTCGAGATTACGGCTGCAAGGGAGTCACCGGCAAGGGCGCTTCCAAGCCCGCTTACCAAGCCGTCTCCATTTGCACCTCGGGAAAGATTCCAATTGGAATCGATTTTCTCAGGGTCCACCTTGCCGTGGAGCAGATGGTAAGACAGCTTGAACATAGCGTCGCTAAGCAATAATTCATAGCGGGCTTTTAAAAACGGGGAAGACGGGGCGTTGTCATAAAACTCCTGTATCCCGGAAAGATGGTAATCCTGGGGGAAAAGCCCGTCCGCTTCAACCGATTTGATTACATCGAGCAATTCGGTAATCTGGGAGCGTTTCACCCAGACAGGGTTGAAATCGTTCGCCCTGTAGAACTCTGCGAGCAAGGTGTTAAACGCAACTTTTTCACGCCCGGCCTGCAGCGCGGCATCCTCTTCAAGCTGCTCGACATGACAACGAATGTTCTCACGTATTTCACTGCTTTTCCCTGATCTTGGCCGAGCATCTTTTATCTCAAGCTCAGAAACAGTTTTTTTTTGTGAAGGAGAATTGGTTGCAATGCCGGGACTGAACGCCAGAAGAAATACCAATATCGCTACCATAAGAAATAGGTTGTACTTAAAAAACTCTCACCCTGCCTCGATAAAAACTTCGATGCAGCCTGTCGGTATCTGTTTTGATGAGAACGCGCAATCGTGTATCAAGAGTTCCCCCATGGTATTACTGAAAAAAGTGATACCATGGGAGAGCTCATCTTGCAACTAAGCGGGGTTGTGAAGGCTAATACGAGGATTCAACAGATTTGAAGGGCCGGCATAGTTCTGGTCTCCGTGATAAATGAAGAGACAAGAGCCTCCCTTGATAAGATCGATAACCTGTCTGTACTGCGAAAAAGGCAATGCAGGACAACCGTGACTTCTTCCGAGACGCCCGTGCCTCCTGATAAAATCAGGCGAAACATAGTCAGCCCCATGCATAACGATATTGCGCATGAGCGCGTTGTCGTTGATACCACGCTCGATCCCCTGAAGCCGCAATGAATAACCGTGCTTGCCCTCGTATGTCCTGTCGGTTACGAAAAAACCGAGACTGCTCTTGAATGATCCCGGCACATTGGAAAATTTCACCGCGTGATTCTGTCCGCTGTTTTTGCCGTGTGCAACCAGGGAGGATGCAAGCAACCTGTTGCGGTCCATATCGATAACAAAAAGACGTTTTTTAACCGACGGCTGGTTGTAATCAATGATAGTAAGCACCTTGTCATTCTTCAGCATCCCGTTGTTTTTCAAGGCATAATATCCGGTCATTGCCTTCCGGAGGACCGTGTAGTCAATGTTGTTTCTGAGTTCGGGGGTACGATAGAGGGTCTGGATAGAGTTGGAAAGCTCCTTTTGTGAAGGAACACACTGAGCATCCAAATGGGAAAAAGCAAAAAACATTACAAGACAGATGAGCCTTATTGCCATACGATCCTCTCCTTTTTTCTTCGTTTCAGTAACGGGCACCTCTATAGCACCGGCTTACCGGAATAAAAATCTCCCCCTAACCGGAATGACTGACTCCGTAAAGCGCCTTCCCTTTGTGCTGTTGCCAAAGGCCGCGATATATATGTTCAGTGTACCCCGCACCTAACATAGTGCAGGAAATATTAACGAGGAAGATACCATTTTTCGGCATTCCAGGAAAATTTTTTAAGAAAGAAGGAACTTTTTAGCAACGTCATGCTTGACCGACGCCACCCTGAACCGAGGCTGCTACGAGTTAAACCGACCAACCTCTCACGGCGTGTTTGTCAAAGGGTACCGGATCAACAGTTATCAGCGAACCAATAATGAAATGAATGCATTTTATTACATTGCACATGAAATAATCCATTGCAATAAAACAATCCATCTCTACCATGCGAAAAACTGTCTCGCTCCTGTTGATTGCCCTGTTCCAGCTCACACTACTTCTTAGCATTAGCGCCTGCCAGCAGAAAGCAGAAAAAAAAGCTCAGGAAGGGGTCTCATCCGAAAAACCCGCCAAGCCCCTGACAGAAGGATTGTTCAAAAAGTTCGAAGGCATCCTGCATATGCGGATTTCGGCTCCGGAGGGCTCACAAAACGGAAAACTGTATATCTCAAAAAACGGAACACGGTTTGAAATGGATCTTGCCGATCCCGAAACAGGCACGGTCGTGATGCATATTGTCACTTTCACTCCCTCTGACGAACCAAACCTGCTGTACACGCTCAACGAAAAAGCACAAACATACAGCGTCATTGACATGAACGAGTTCGAAGAAGAACTGGACACAATGTTTAAGGAAAAAGAGAAACAGGACTACAAGGTTGAAAAACTCGGCACGGAAGTCCTGCACGGCTACAACTGCAACCATGTCCGCATTACCGACGATCATGGTGAAACTGAAATGTGGCTCACAAAAGATCTTATTAGTGCCTCCGATTTTGCCCGATTGCAGCCAGGCCGGAAACAGGGCGCTGCAGCACTTGACATCCGTCTGAAAAAAGCCGGTCTTGACGGGTTTCCTCTCAAAGTCCTGGACATGGAATCCAATACAACCATGGAATTTGTCGAGATAGAACGAAAAAAACTCGACAAGTCACTCTTCGAGGTCCCGGCAGGTTATACGAAAAAAGAATCCGCCCTGCAAATGATGGTTCCGCAGATTTCCGACAAAGAGATGCAGCAGCTTGAGAACATGCAGGAAATGATGAACGAGGAAAACATGAAAGAGATGGAAGAGATGATGAAAAACATGCAGAAAAAGTTTGAGGGCATGCAGATGCCCGGCGAGTAGCTCTTATGTTAAAGAAGAAACCACTAAAAAAGCCGCCTGTTCGAATAGGCGGCTTTTTGTTATCCGGCCGGGCAAAAAGATTTGACCTATTCGGTTGTCAGCTCCCCCTCCTCATGCAAACCGACAATATCCCTGTAAGCTACGCAGAGAGAACAAACGCTCAGAGGAGCGGTCACCAGTAAGCCGATACCCAGCGCCAGTGCTCCAAGCAGATTGATCACGAAAAGCATCAAGACAAAAACAAACAGGGAAAACCAGTTTTTCGTCACGATCTGCCGGCTTGTTTCCATTGCCTGCCAAAACTCCATGCGGTAATCGACAATCAACATGGAAACGAACATGTAGCTCACGAGCAGATAAATGCCCGGAAGTACAAGAAGAATCATTCCTATTGCAACCAGGATGCCCATGACAATGCTTGCAAGTACAAGAGGCAGGAAATAGTTGAACCCTTTAAAAAAATCTCCGAACTGCACCTGCTGACCCTTGAAAAGCATAAACACCACAACAATGAATCCCGCATAGAGCGGAGCGGTAACCAAACTTCCCACAAGAGACCCAAACACATCGAGCCTCGATAACAGGCCGGTCACCAGAAAGATAATCAGGGTAAACACAATAAATTCACCGGTACGGGACTTGAAAATCTCCCAACCGCCTTTGAGGTATTTCGACGGATCAACCTCATACCCTTCGTTTATCAGTCTTTCAAACGTCTTCGGATCAACTTTACGCCCGAAGTCGAACGGCTGTGCTCCCTGTTCCATAAAAAACCCTCCTTTGAGTTTTTACTGGCCGATACACTTATCATACACCACATAGTAAAGATACACAGGATTTTTCATATACAATGTGGCAAGCCGGCAAACCCGAAGGCACTTTCCTCCGCACTGTTTTGTTTTTATAAGAAAACCGTGGACTTCACAACAGCGGAGAACACCATGTCAGACAACATTTTGAACAGGTCGGGAGCACTCGATGCAACAGAAAGCATGATCGAAAAGAATTATCCCGTTCCTCTGGTTTCCGCCAAGGAGCTGTCGGCTATGCTTCAAAAGAGAGAAAACATCGTACTCTTCGATACTCGTACACAGGAAGAGTATGAAAAAAGCCATATTTCCGGGGCGCTGCTTCTGCCGCCACAAACTCCAGCCGATGATTTCATCAGGGAGCATGGAGAAATGATGCGGAAAAGAACCGCAGTCTTTTATTGCTCAGTCGGTCAGAGAAGCTCCGATTTTCTTAACCGGGTCTACAAGGCTTGCAAGGCCGCAGGGGCAAAAGAATGCTATAACCTTCGCGGCGGAATCTTCCGCTGGTATAACGAGGGGCACCCCGTCGTCAACGGAACCGGCGAAACCGACGACATCCACGGTTACAACCCTCTATGGGGCATGATGATCGAGAAAAGGGCAAAATGACTATTGACTATTGACTATTGAGAAAAAAGTTAGGGGATCATTATTCATTTGTCAATAGTCCTTATTCATTCCAGGGGTTTTCCCCGATCATCGGTACGGTTTGCCTGCGTTTTGAACTTGCTCAGAAAAACCCTCACCGTCCCGTCTTCTCTGACACCGGCGACAGCGCCATCCTGCCAGATACCGTTTTCCCTCGACCAGCGGCTTTGCAGGGGATCTCCCTGGTTCTGGTGTATATTGTGCACTCCTTTACCCCGCCGAAACGGCTCTCCGAAAACCAGGAGCCTGACAGAGCCTTCCAGTACCAGCAAAAGATCGTCGAAAGCGTCAAGGCTTGTACCATACTTCCAGGGTGAGCGCTCGCCCCCATACCCTTCAGGCACATACCGTTCGCCTGTCTTCTGACAGTGATCAGTCGGCTGCAGCTCGGGACTCCGAAGGTAATCGAGCGCTCCGGAACCGGGCTCGGATCCGAGATAGTGCCAACCGCTTTCCAGGGAGACAAGACCGTACATGTTACTCCTGCCCAGCTCAATCATCCTCCAGTGAAGACCGTCATGCTGATTTTTACTATCGAGATCGATAGCACAACGATAGCGGCACTTCCCGGTCTTCACCCGGATATTGCAATGATAGTATAACGCCACGCTTAAAATTACCTATCTCGCCATTTCCGGACAACCAACAAGGCAGCTGTTTTTACAGATGATCCTTGCAAATAAAAATAGCTCTTTAATGCATCCCTGTTCTGGATTAAATCACTCTATATGCTACATTATCTGAGTCAGGACTGAGCATTTCACAACCCGTCCTGCCCGTTAGCAACAAACAACCAAATGCCAATACAAGGGCACAGGCGCTTTATCAAAAACCCTGTAATTCTCTGATGACAACAATTCCTCTAAAGGAGCAATTCATGCATACAGATCCAATCGACCAGCTTGCTATCAATACCATACGCCTGTTAGCGGTTGACATGGTGGAAAAAGCACAGTCAGGACATCCGGGCATGCCCATGGGGGCGGCGCCCATGGCCTATGTGCTCTGGACGAAAATCATGAAACATAATCCTGAGGACCCGGAATGGATTAATCGTGATCGTTTCGTGCTTTCCGCCGGGCACGGTTCGGCTCTTCTGTACAGCCTGCTTCACCTTACCGGATACGATCTCTCCATGGATGATCTCAAACAGTTTCGCCAATGGGGCAGTAAAACTCCCGGACATCCTGAATACGGGCACACTCCAGGCGTAGAAACCACTACCGGCCCTCTTGGACAGGGCCTTTCCAACGCTGTAGGTATGGCAATAGCAGAACGATACTGTGCGGAGCGCCTGAACAAACCAGGGATGGAATTGATCGACTACAATACGTATGTCGTATGCGGCGACGGCGACCTGATGGAAGGAGTTACATCCGAAGCCGCCTCGATTGCCGGTCACCTGAAGCTCGGCAAATTGATCTGCCTCTATGATCATAACAGAATATCGATCGAAGGATCGACAGATCTTGCGTTTACGGAAAGTGTGTACCAGCGATTCGAGGCTTACGAATGGCATGTGGAAAACATCGACGGTAACGATACAGAAGCCGTGGAAAACGCCATAAAAAAGGCACAAAATGTCCCAGGAAAACCGTCGATGATCATTGCCCGGACAAATATCGGATTTGGAAGCCCCAACAAGCAAGACAGTGCCGCGTCACACGGTGCTCCCCTTGGTGCTGAAGAAGCTGCAATGGTAAGGAAAAATTTCGGTTTCCCCGAAGGAAGCACTTTTCATGTCCCCGAATCGGTTACCGCCCATCTGAGCAATGTCCGTGAAAAAGGCAATGCCGCGGAAAAAGCCTGGGATGAACTGTATGCAGCATACTGCGAAAAATATCCCGATCTGGCCTCGGAAATGGATACCATGCTGAAAAACAAACTGCCTGAAGGTTGGGAAAAATTGCTGCCCGAGTTCAGCCCTGAAGAAAAACTCGCAACGCGCAAAGCCTCATCCAAGGTACTGCATGCAGTTGTGGGCAAATTACCGTTTCTGGTCGGTGGTTCGGCGGATCTCGCGCCGTCAACCGGAACCGAAGTGAAACATGTCACCGATTTCGCCTCCGGAAATTATGGCGGAGCAAATTTCCGTTTCGGTGTCAGGGAACATGCAATGGGTGCCATTATCAATGGTATGGCCCTTTCGAAAATGCTCATTCCATACGGTGCAACGTTCCTGGTTTTCGCCGATTACATGAAACCGGCTTTACGACTCGCCGCGCTCATGCAGGTGCCCTCACTGTTCATTTTCACTCATGACAGTATTGCAGTGGGTGAAGACGGCCCTACGCACCAGCCGATAGAACAGCTCGTCATGCTCCGTTCGATACCGGGGCTTACGGTGTATCGGCCAGCCGATGCACAGGAAACAAAAGCGGTATGGCAGATTGCATTGACACACAAAAAACCGACAGCTCTTGTTTTTTCACGGCAGACACTTCCTGTACTCGACCCGGAAACTTACCCGGTCGTTGAAGGAACGCCGAAAGGAGGCTACGTCCTTTCGGAATGGAGCACCCCTTCGACCGGGGGCAACCGTCCTGTGATACTGATCGCAACCGGTTCCGAAGTCCACCTCGCCCTTGAAGCCCAGCGTGCACTTCAGCAGGAAGGTGTCCCAACCCGGGTTGTTTCCATGCCTTCAAGAGAGCTGTTTGAACAACAGCCGGAGGCGTACCGTAATGACACCTTGCCCCCTTCTATCCGACGGAGAATCGTCATAGAGGCGGCCTCCTCTTTCGGATGGGACAAGTACGCAACCGATGAAGGAATCATTCTTGGCATCGACCGTTTCGGCTCATCGGCACCGGGCGGTATTGTCATGAAAGAATACGGTTTCAGCACCGCAAATGTCGTAGAAGCAGCAAAAAATCTGCAATAGATCCTGTAAAAAACACAGCCCGCTCATGCTGAAAACAGGAACCGAAGAAAATATCGTCCTGGAAGCAGCCACCTGCATAGCCGGCAGGATTTTCAAAGCCATAGATCAGCGCGGGTTCTGCACTCTTGTTCTTGCGGGGGGAAATTCCCCCCGTAAGCTTTACCGTCTGTTTGCCGACGGAATTCCTCGTAACGACAGCTCCCCTGCCATCCTCCCCTGGCAATCAATCATGCTCTTCTGGGGAGATGAACGATGTGTACCCGCAAACCATCCCGACAGCAATTACCGCATGGCGTGTGAGTCGCTCATTGCAGCAGCCGACGTCCCGAACCGGAACATATTTCCCATGCCGCATGTCACCGGCGACTACGATGCTGCCGCACGGTCCTATGAAAGAGAGCTGAAGCGCTTTTTTTTGAGGCAGAAACAGGACCTCCGCGACTCTTTTCCGGTCTTTGACGTGATCATTCTGGGAATGGGACCTGACGGCCATACTGCATCATTGTTTCCGGGTGACAAAAATGCACAGGCTGAATCGAACCGATGGGTTTTACCCGTCCATGTTCCTCATGGCTCTCCCCCCGGCTATCGATTGAGCCTGACGTTCCCGGTCATCAACAATGCAAACAACGTCGTTTTTTTCGTGACTGGAGAAAGCAAGGAAAATATGGTTCTCGACATAACATCCGGGCACCGGCCCGACCTTCCCGCCGGCATGGTAAAACCAGAACACGGACAACTCATCTGGTTCTACGGAAAATGATGATATCAAGAACATCCTTGAGTCTCCGTGTCAAGCACGGGAATGACTCTTTTGGCACAACTTGTCACCCGCATCTCGTCACTTATCACTGCTTCAGCTCCGGCCCCCAGGAATGTACAGGATACGGTTCGGGGACTACACCTTTCATCGACTCGCGGATGCTGTCGATAACCTTCCAGCTGCTCTCTACCGCATCCTGGCGGATAAAGTTCATCTGATCACCGGCCATTGCTTCAAGCAGAAGACGCTGGTAAGGTGTCATCTTCCCGTGCCCGAAAGAAGTTTTGTAGTCAAATCTCATAAAAACCGGATCGGTCACCAGTTCCTTACCCGGCCGTTTAGTGCCAAACCGAATGGCGATCGTTTCTTCCGGTTGAATTTGTATGATAATTTGGTTTGCCGTATAGCTGCAGCTGTCAGGGGGCCCGAAAAAATTCTGTGGAGGACATTTGAACGTAATGGCTATTTCGGTTACACGTTTTGCAAGATTTTTGCCCGCCTTCATGGAAAAAGGCACTCCTTTCCATCGCCAGTTATCGACAGACCATCGGATGGCAGCAAAGGTTTCGACAGTGGAATCCGGTGCCACATCCTTCTCGCTCCTGTACCCCTCATACTGTCCGAGAACAACATGATCTCGAACATTTTCCTTTGTCAACGGCCGCAGGGAACGGAAAACTTTTTCCTTTTCGTCATGCACCGCGTCCGCATTGAGATCGACAGGGGGCTCCATTGCAATTGCCGCAAGAAGCTGGAGACCGTGGTTTTGTATGATGTCCCGTAACAAACCCGATTTTTCATAGTAAGCGCCTCGGGTTCTGACGCCGAAATTTTCAGCAATAGTGATACAGATATTGTCTATGTACTGCCTGTTCCACAACGGCTCGAACATACCGTTGGAAAAACGGAATACAAGAATGTTTTGTACCGGCTCCTTGCCGAGATAGTGGTCTATACGGTATACCTGCTCTTCATGAAAAACCCTTCCCACTATTGCGTCGAGCTCGCGGGCGGTCTTCAGGTCGAATCCATAAGGTTTTTCAATAACAATTTTCCTCCATCCTTTGCAGTTTTTGCTCTTTCCTCCAAGCCCCGCTTTTTCAAGATTATCAATAATATGCGGCGCCAGGCCCGGAGGCGTAGCGAGGTAAAAAAGCAGATTGCTGCAGGAAGATTCGCTCGCGACCATAGTATCGACCTCATGCCGCAGGAGCATGTACCCTTTCGCTTCGGTCAAATCGGTGCAAACATAGTAGAGGCTCTCACAGAACAGGTCGAGAGCTTCGGTATTTGTAACGGCACCGGACACATGCTCCTGAATGCTTTTCTTCGCATATGCCCTGAACCCATCATGACCGATTTCTGAGCGAGATACTCCTATAATCTTGTACTTGTCCGGAAGCTGGTTCCAGCGCGCAAGCTGATAGAGCGAGGGCAAAAGCTTTCTCGAAGAGAGATCGCCCTCGGCGCCAAACAAAACGAAGGTAAAATTATCCAGTTGCTGATCCATGGGTTCCTGCGCTATTTCTTTTTCGGAATAAACCCGTGCCCGCCGAATTCATGACGAAGCGCGGCAACCACTTTGTCCGAAAAATTATCTTTGGATCGTGACCGATACCTTCTGAACAAAGCATCTGCAATAACAGGAATGGAGACTCCCTGCTCAAGAGCGGTCTCGACCGTCCATTTCCCCTCACCCGAATCCGCGATTTCTCCTGAAAGATACTCGAGTTCTCCATCCTCTTGAAAAGCCCTCGCAACCAGTTCCATAAGCCACCCACGTATAACGGAACCGTTAGCCCATACTCTTGCAACCTCATGATGATCAAATGCAAACCCGCTGTTCCGGAGAATATCGAATCCCTCTCCAATAGCCTGCATCATACCGTACTCAATGCCATTATGAACCATTTTCGCAAAATGCCCTGCACCGCTTTTCCCCATGTACCCGTAACCGTTGTCTACACAAAGATCTTTAAAAAGAGGTATCAGCAACGTAAACACATCCCGGTCTCCGCCAACCATCATGCACGCCCCGTCTTTTGCCCCTTCAAGACCGCCGCTTGTGCCGACATCCATAAAACTGACCCCCCGTTCGGCAAGCTCTCTGCCCCGTCTGACAGTATCGTGATAGTTGGAGTTTCCACCGTCGATTACAACGTCTCCTCTTTCAAACAAAGACCGAAGAGAATCAAGTGTCCTGTCAACAGGGTCTCCTGATGGAACCATGAGCCAGAAAACCCTGGGGACAGCAAGCTGAGAAGCCATATCTTCAAGCGAGGCAGCTGGAAAAGCACCTTTTCCGGCTGATTTCCCGACAGCTTCACTGGAAAGATCATACACAACCACCTCATGTCCGTGAGCAAGAAGGTTTTCCACCATGTTCTCACCCATTTTCCCAAGTCCGACAAAACCCAGTTTCATAAATTATATTCCTCCGTTGTCAACACCTCTTTTTGTCTTCCATCCCGCGGCCTCGATCCTGTCTTTCAGAACAGAAAACTGCTCTTCCATATATGGAAATAATCTGCCCGCTTCATGAAGATCTCCCGATTTCACTGCTGCCTCTATCGACTCTGCTGCTCTCGAAAGCACCCTGCCTCCGACCAGAAGTGACGCGCCCTTGATGGCGTGTGCGGCCAGATAAGCCTTTTCAGCACCATTCTCCTTGATAGCAGTTTTCAATGCCGCAAGTTGCCGGGGCATATCGTCAAAAAAGTTTTCTATAATAACACCGGCAACATCCTTGTCTTCTTTCAGTCTGCCAAGCATTTCCTCTTCCTGAAAAATCGTACTGTCGTTATTCATACTGTCATTGAAGTTGTTGTTTACATGTGCTGCAGCCGAGAGAGCCGGGAATGAAGTCTTTTCACCGACATATTTCTCGAGCAGCAGAGTGAATTCGGATTTTCTTACCGGTTTTGCCATGTAATCATCCATACCCGCATCAAGGCATTTTTCCCTGTCACCTTTCATGGCATTTGCCGTGATCGCAATAATCGGCACGTGAGGGTTTTTTACACCGTACCTTGCCTGTCTTGTAAGCCTGGTTGTTTCATACCCGTCCATCACCGGCATCTGGCAATCCATCAGTACGAGATCATAGCATACTTGCCCCATAGCTTGAAGAGCCTCGGCGCCGTTTTGGACCACGTCAGCATTGTACCCCTCTTTTTGAAGCATTGAAAGCAGCACCAGTTGATTCACCTCGCTGTCTTCGACGAGAAGTATCCTGAGCCCCTGTCTTTTGTTTTTCGGAATTCCGGGAACCCCTTCTCTACGTTGCGTCAAACATTCGGATGCATCACCCTTGCGCCTCATTATCTCAAGAACACAAGCATGGAGCTCTTTTCCTCGTATCGGTTTCCGCAAACGTGTCTCGACATGTTTCCAGGGAATCCATTGCAAATCTGCGCTCTGCTCTGCGGGCATCAAAGCAATAAGTGTGCTTTCTTTGAGCGGTTCCCTGCACTTTATTGTCTTGATAGTCTCCACTATTTTCCGGTCATAGTCCGATACGGCTATCAAAACGATATCCCAGGGAGCACCTTCCTCAACCGCCTGTTCTATTTTTTTCAAACCTGAGTCGCAATCAACAGTTTCATCAAAAAAACAGTTCCAGAGTGAAAAAAATATTTTAACAAGCTTTCGGGAAGCTTCACAGGAATCTATCAGGAGTACCTTGACACCGGCCAGTTGAGTGCTCTTTTCATCCGCATGTTCTTCCGGCCGCTCCTGTTTGACAAGGTCGATCGAAAACCAGAACATCGAACCTTTCCCAACGGTGCTTCTTACCTGTATTTCACCTCCCATTTTTCTGGCGAGCTTGTTGGAAATAGAAAGTCCAAGCCCGGTACCCCCGTATTTCCTGATAGTTGAACCGTCAGCCTGTACGAAAGGCTCAAAAATAGCCCCCATACGGCTCTCATCGATACCTATACCGGTATCGGATACTGTAAAACGAATACGTACCTGCTCCCCCGATGCCTTTTCAAACTCGACGTTCACGAGGACTTCACCTTCATCGGTAAACTTGATAGCATTACTGATGAGATTAACGAGTATCTGTTTGATGCGCCCGGGATCACCCTTTAAACGAAAAGGAATATTGTAATCAGGCAGAAATGTGTAGTCGAGCCCTTTTTTCCGGGCTTTATAGGCGAACATCTCCATGATCTCCTCAAGCAGGTTGAGGAGATCGAAATCTATCTGCTCGATCTCGAGTTTGTCAGCCTCGATTTTTGAAAAATCAAGAATGTCGTTTACCAGATGGAGCAGGTTTTTGCCGCTGGCATTGATCGTTTCAGCAAATTTCATCTGTTCTGCATCGAGGTTGGATTCAAGCAACAGTTCCGACATACCGATAACTCCGTTCATCGGTGTACGAATTTCATGACTCATGTTTGCCAGGAACTCGCTTTTGGCTTGGTTGGCCGCGTCTGCTTCAGCAGCCATCCTGTTGGCCCGTGAGATCGAATCCTCCAGCTTGCGGTTTGCTGTCATAAGCTCGTTTCTGGCACGGTTGGCATCCTCGACAAGATTTATGAGAGCATCTCGCTGCTGGCGCTTGAGGGTTTCAGCATCAGGTTTTTTCCCCGGCATCGCTTGTTCGAAATTACCTGGCTCACGATTCATTGGCTTACCGTCCACTCTTCCTCTGTTTACGACATAAAGCGGAGGCTCACCGAGCCTGTCACAAAGTCTGTTTACCTCTTCCTTAAGTTCCAGGTTCCTTTGTTCCCTGCCGACCATGAACCGGTTGAACCGCTCAAGGTCATCGAGAGAGCGTTTGAGCTCTTTCTCTATCCTTTTCCGTTCTGAAATATCCGTGGATATCATAACCACGGAGGTTACCACACCATCCTGAACACAGGGACCGAATCGCGACTCAAAATCGACAACGCTGCCATCCTCAAGCTCCATTCTGCTATCGAGCTTGGCCTGTTTGCCTGTCCTGAAAACCTTTTCAATCATCGTATGGTAGATTTCATGCTGATCTTCGGCAAGGTGTTCACAGAAATGCTCCCCGACCGGCATTCCTTTCAAATGCCCCGGCATGCTGCGGTTCATGTAAATGATCCTGTGCAAAGCGTCGACAGCAACGATTGTATCAGGGCTGTTCGAAAGAATGGAACTCAGGGTGTTTTCACTTTCGCGAAGAGAAATAAGCGTGGCGTCGAGTTTTTCCGTCGACAGCTCAAGCTCATAGTTTTTGTCCTCGAGCTGTCTCCGCAGGTCGGACAGCTCAATGGATTTTCTGATCAGGTTGATATTCTGTTCTCTGAGCGCATTTTGCTTTTCGAGCAGTTCCCGCTCTATTTTTTTGCTTTCGAGAGCCTGACACCGCAAATCCTGTAACTGCAGCGCAAGTTCTTCATAGGTAGGTTTTACCGTCTTTCTGCTATCCATGACCCTCAGAAAAGATTATGCCGACCCCAGAATCCATAAGACCACTGTTTCATTATGGAATTTGGCTTCGGCAAGCTTTTCAACAGACCTGTCGATAGGCCCGATTTCGCCATACGTATAAAAACCGATAATCGGTACATCATATCCCAGACACTTTCTCACAGCATCGACCTCTTCAGTGGTTCTTCTGCCAAGCACCAACCTCCGCCCGACACAGCTGAACATAACGATCAGCTCGGGTTTCGCTCCGCGAAGATTTGCCATTGCCTGTCGAGCTGCCTCAAGCGCACCATTGATAACATCACCTCGCGAACCTGATGTAAGCGTTACGGCACTGCCTTCAGGTATTGAAGCTGCAAGGGTAATAGTGCCTTTCTCCTTGTCGACATTCAGACCGCAGCGAAGCTGAAAATGCCGCATGCCGGAGGAACCTGCGTCCTCATCAATCAGTCCGAACGGATATTCCATACAGATTCCGGGCAGCCGCTTTGAACGCTCTTCCCCGAGAAACTCTCTATAGAGCTCAAGAGCGCTTACATTATCGAACTCCCTGACAACGTTTCCTTCCGAAGAGGTACAATAGAAGCTGTTGCCTATTGATTCAAATCCGCTTCTTACGCCTATGCCGGTTCTGAATACCCCTTTAAAAGAAACAAGAAGCCCAACAATCGCGTCCCGATAAACCTTTCCGTTATAATACTGAAAGGTGTGTTTGAAACGCATATCATCACCGAGATATCCTCCCGCAACCTCAAAGTCTTCCCCCAGAACACCCTGGAGTCCCTTAAGAACCTTTAAACCATCGCCGCCCATACCATTAGGAAACACCAGCAGGGAAGACCCCTTTTCAATAACGGCTCGTGAACGGATATCCTCGATCAAGGATCTGGCGCAGGCTTCTTCATCCCGGCTCATATGCAATCCTATACCGGCATGCATGTTTAACCCCTCTGAAGTGATTGCCATAATGACAGCCGAACCCTCGGAAAAACCTTCATGGGAAATTTCTCCGGCAGTGGTTCCACCCACCATCGGAACCTCTCCGGCTACGGCCACGATACCTGACAGCAGGACCTTATGATTAAATCGCATTGCCCCGAAAACAATCAGGATATCTGCTTTTCCATCAGTCTTTTCAAGTGCAAGCCTGCAGGCCTCAGCACCAGCCCCATAAGAGTCCTCGATATGGCTTTTCCCTACTCCAATGGTAATTGCAGACATGGACTTGAACCTCGATTGAGCTTTTCAGATTATGCATTACGGGAAACCTCCCCCTTGTTTTCAGAAAAAACGGGCACGAATGACGGTTGCTTACAATACCTGGAGATGCTGAGGGAAGCCTTTGTGGAACAAAATACCCATTTTATGCATTATTCCCAGTTCCCGCCTGCCCCGGAGAAACCTGAGACGAGGGTCAAAAAGCATAATTGAGATGCTTGAACAAAACCAAACGCCATTGTTTGGAATCGGTATACTGTAAAAGGGAACGGTTGATCTTTTCAGTGAGAGGGCTGCCTGGAGGAAGCACGATTGCGTAATATTCATGCCTGAAAGAGTGCTCTAGAATCCGAATCCCCTTGAACTCACCGGAAGTCGTCATATAACGCATAATAGGCTCATCGTATACGACCGCATCAACACGTCCCTGCTGAAGAGCCTGTAACGCATCCTGAATTGTTTCGAATTCATGAAAAAAAATATACTCTTCTGCAAGATACTCCATACTGGTCGAGCCACTCACCGTTCCTGTTCTTACCGCATAAAGATCATGCGGTCCTTTAACAGGAACAGTGAGAGAACCAACAGTAAGCATAGTTGTAATCGCTGCAGTAAAACCTGAAATAATCACAAGACTCGCAAACATCCACACCAGGGCAATCAATCTGCCACCAGCGGTTTTGGGAGCCCTGTCACCGTATCCAACCGTCGTCATGGTTACAGCCGACCACCAGAACCCTTCCCATATTCCTTTCACTGGGGATCCTCCGAACTGCTCAGGGTTTTTAACCCGTTCGAAAAGCCATACGAGAAATCCCGAAACAAGTAGTACCAGCGAAAGGAACACCACAATCCGCAAAAATCCTGAAGAAAAAAATCCCTGTATCAAACGCTCCCAATTCGAACCGCCTTCTCTAACCGCAATTGCAAGCCCGGACAAAAAAAAGGGCTGGGAAAAATCAACAATATTCTCCCTTTCGGCAGTAACGGTTATTGCCGCCACACAGGCGTCAAGCTCTCCCTTCGAAACTTGTTCCAAGAGATCGGCCAGCTCCGACTCCCTGAACTCAAATAAAAAACCATTGTCCCGGGCAATCTTGTTCCACAACTCCACACTGATGCCCTCCCATTCTCCTTCAGCATTTTTCATGGAAAAAGGAGGGGCCTGCTTCGTGCCGATTACAAGTTTCTTTTCAACTTCCGCCGCTGACGACGCATGCAACGGCAAAAACGTAACAATAAGCGCCATCAGAACTGCCCAGGTCGCTGTAACAGACCTTGAAGCAAGGCTGAAATCCGTTTTCGTCATGCGGCCTGCATGAACGCTTCGTAAAAGCTCAAACCGAACAGGAGCAGCACTTTGCTGATTAGGAGTACGATTTTTCACAGCCACATCGATGTTTTCGCACCTCAACAGTTCGAAGAAATTCCAACCTCGGGGCATGTTTGCTTAATCAATCAGATAATACTCGAGAGTGGAAACCACTCTGACTTTTTTTATGTAGGGCGTATTGCTGTCCCTGTCATTAATCGAAAACTGTCCCTGGCTCGCCCTTTTTATTTTCCCGAGACGGCTGCCGGAGTCAGCGGCGAACTTTTCGGCGACCGCCCTGGCA
>JAKSDC010000058.1 GCA_022360275.1 Chlorobiales bacterium | reverse complement strand
CATTTCCCCGTTAAACTCGAAAGGTTTGCTTGTCTCACTAAAAGTCTCTCCTTGAGAATGCAAAGCATAATCACCCCAACGTCGCCCATCTGGAATAGGTGTTTTTCCCTCTATTTGTTCTTTTGTGAGTTTAATAGTTTCGCCATCAGGTGTATCCAAATAATTATATCGATCCAGTGTTCCCGAATCGAGTTTATCATCCCATAGGGGTCTATACTTTAAGCAAGCTTTATCTTTAGCATAAAAAACCAAATAATCAGAAATTGAATCCAGATAAGAGCTTGTTTTTCCTGATGTTTTCTGGATGGTGATTAAGCTCACAAAATTCTCACTCCCGAATACCTCATCCATCAAACACCTGACCAGGTGCACGTTCTCGTCTGAAATCTGCACGAAACATGACCCGCTTTCCGTAAGCAGTTCCCGTGCAACCAGCAACCGGTCTCGCAGGTAGCTGAGGTAACTGTGAATCCCAAGTTCCCAGGTATCCCGGAATGCCTTGATCATCTCCGGTTCGCCGGACAGATGCTCGTCACTACCGTCCTTGACGTTGCGGTCGTTGAGCTTCATCTGCCAGTTGCTGTTGTACTTGATGCCGTAAGGAGGATCGATATAGATCATCTGGACCTGTCCGGCCATACCTTCACGTTCCAGCAGGCTCGCCATGACGAGATGGCTGTCGCCCTGAATGAGCCGGTTGGTCCAACCGTCGTGGTGGGTGTAGTACTCCGAGACCTTTTCAAGCTCGTCTTTTTCAAGGGCGTTGCCGAAAAGCTCGTTGGTGGAAAAGAGGTCCATCTGGTCGGCCTGGTCCTGATCGCGCACGACGCTGTACAACCCTTCCATGAGCTTTTCAGGCGCAATATGCTCGTGACGGTAAAGGGAACGGATGTCGATATTCAGCAGGTCATCCGTGTCTTCTGGGCCGTACTTGTTCATCCAGAAGAGTTCTGGATCTTGCCCGCGATGTACGACAGGGTTTTTCGGCAGGCAGAGCGTCTGCCTACCTTCAACCACTTTCGGGCTTGCTTCTTCATACCCGGCCTCCTCTTTCGAGGGAATATGCACACGGGTCTGGTCGCTGTGTTTTATCGAAGAGATTTTTTTCGGCATTGCTCTTGCTATCGTGCTTTATGAACATCTTTGGCTGTTTTGTTCCCTTTTCGGGAATCGACACTGCCTGTCTTGGCAGACCATACTTTTTTCTCTGTCGTTTCCTTGACGGCCACTTTCTCGCCTGCATGAACTGCGGGATAGTGTGCTGAGGTCTTGTCTGTCTCTTCCCCCTTTTTCTCAGGGCTGCCGGGCAGCGGTGCAGGCTCTTCGTTTCGAAAGGGAACCTCGATCAAGGATATGCTGAGAGCGGATTCAATTTTTGCAATGGTTTCAAGGGTGAGGTTTTCCCCGCCTTTGACGATTTTGCTGATCTGCTGAGGCGATACGCCAATACGTTCAGCAAGCGCTTTCTGAGACATCTTTTTTGCTCGCAATGTCCTCAGTATTGTCAAAGCGATATACTGGGAATGCTTGAGCCAGCCTTCGTTTTCGATTCGCCATTTTGCGTCCTCCAGCCAACCGGAAACTTCCTTCGAAGCCAGAGCCGCCATTTTTTCATATACCGTTTTTTCAGTCATAGCGACATATCTTCTTATATTTCCATAAGTTCAAAATCATTCTCATCGAAAAGCCCCTGATCGGCAAGATAGCGTTTCACCTTTTCCAGCTTCTCAAGCTGCACCCGAGTATGCTCCCGCTCTTCCATGCGATGCGTCAGTTTGATCGCTCCACCGGTTATCACGAAAAGATTTGGCGCCACCCGGATTGCATAGAGCCGTAACCAGCTGCTTCTGCCTTGGGTACGGATTTTCGCTTTACTTTTCTGCAAAACAGCAAGTCTCATTTCGTTGCCAAGAGGCATGAACATATTCTGCAAAGTATTTTGCCTGTCAGACTGCCCTTGCAATGCAAGTTCATAGAGACGTCTCCGCATGTTGCGAACATCGTTGATCGTTCGTTTTACCGCCTCTTGAACGGAGATACAACCACGAAAAAAGTGACGAAGATCTTGCCTGTGTTCCTCGAAGAACGATTCGAGATAGAAAACATCCGACCATTGGGCGAACACTTTGTGCAGTTCATCGACCGGTTCGCCATCGTAATGAGCTGCATAAATCGCAGGGCTTCTATCTGGAAAAATAGGGAGAATCCTCATCATAATCAACCTATAAGTTGATTTCCGCGATTTTGTCGCGCAACTGATTCCTGATGTCGCGGATATCATTGGCGATCTCAATGAAGTGCCAGCGGCCAAGGTTGTATTTATCCTGCACGGCGTTGACCGCCGGCAGCCAGCGGTTCTGAACGAACCATTTTTTCTCGGCCTTATCCCTGCTCATACCGGTAATTTCGACAACTAGATTGGCGGTTTCTCCAGTTGGAGTGGTGTAACGGACAAGAAAGTCGGGATAGTAGAGCTTGTCCTTGCCATCCTTGACATACGGGATCGTAAATCCCAGAAACTGGTTTTTCACGTAAGAAACAACCTCGGGAATCTCCTCCAGCGTTTTGGCGGCAATTCCCTCCCAGTCGCTGTCCATGACAACTGCATTCACATGGCTTTTCGACGTCGGCCATGTATCCTTGGTGGTATTGCCGCTGACATACTTCGTACTGCCGAATCGGTTGTAATAGTTGAACGCCGGACGGATATATTCTTCCGTGTTGATGTGCGGGTTGATTCCCCGCGCAATATGGTCGGCGATGGCTTTGCCTTTCTCGAAGTAGAGTAATCGCCTGTACCGTTCATCCGACTGGTTCAGAAGCACAACT
>JAKSDC010000044.1 GCA_022360275.1 Chlorobiales bacterium | reverse complement strand
CCCCGTTCTCAAGAAATCCCTTCACTTCGCTCAGCTTGTGGCGATAGACCTCATTGGTCACCGAATTGCTAAGAATACCCACTGATTGAAGAATATCGATACCGGCGTTGATCAGCATGGAAAAATACTCGGAAATATACGCCAGCACGGATGCCGAAATAATGCTTTTGGCGACAGGGATCCGCAGCAGTATCAGGTCTGTTAGTTTCCGGAACCGACGACTGCGTTTGCGCAGCACAATGCCGGATATCAGCATCACGACACTTGCGATGATGATGTGAAGATAGTAGGCTTGTACGAATTCAGAGCACTCAATCAAAAACAAGGTGATGGGCGGCAGGGTCACGTCGAGCTCTTTGAAAAGGCCGACGATCTTGGGTACCACATAGGCGAA
Organism: Chlorobiales bacterium; assembly: GCA_022360275.1. Lineage (GTDB taxonomy): Bacteria > Bacteroidota > Chlorobiia > Chlorobiales > Chlorobiaceae > Prosthecochloris. The sequence goes on along the minus strand of JAKSDC010000044.1, from coordinate 790 downwards.
CCAGAAGAGCAATCCGCCGCTGATGGCCGCCAGCACGAAGCACGGATAGAGCAAGGCCTGTTTGGTATCGCTGATGATTTTATCGATCCGCAGCAGATGGTCCGCTGCATCTTTTAGCATCTCATCCAGTTGTCCGGTGTCTTCTCCCATTCGAATCAGATGGATCACATTCTGTGAGAAGATATGGGGGTGCCGCTCGGCGGCATCCGAAAAACTGGAACCGGCTTTAATGCGATCGATGATTTCGTCGAAATCCTTGGAAATCTGGGGATAGTCTTCGGTCTGGGCGGTTTCCTCCAGTGCGGTGACCATGGGCATGCCTGCTTTGAGCATGAGCGCCAGATTGTTGAGCAACTCGGCAACAAGGGTTCGGGAGAGTTTCCTTTGAGGGCGCATGTCCGCCAGTCGGAAAGGCCACTGCGCCAGTCCTTTGAGCTTTTTCACATACAGGGTAACCCCGCCGTCGCGTTCCAAATAGTTGACGGCCGACATGGTCTCTTTGTACGGCAGTTTGGCAACGCCCGCATTGATCTCCCCTTCGGCGGTGATCAATTTGTAGCGGTAGTAATTCATACGGAGACCTTATGACCTTCCGGCCTAGTTCAACTCGGCTGCGGAACCCGATTGTCGGATATTGCCCAGAACTCGAACCGCTTCATGCACGGTGGTGATGCCCTCGGTGACTTTGCGGGTCGTCACATCGAAGATATTGACATAGCCGTTATTGGCAGCCGCCTTCTCGATGGTGCTCATCTCGACGTCCTTGTCGATGTACTGGGATAGGGCCTGG
>JAKSDC010000042.1 GCA_022360275.1 Chlorobiales bacterium | reverse complement strand
GTTTACGCTCATTGGCATAATTAACCGACTGAGTGGTGGCTCTTTTAGCCGCTCCAATGACAGTCGCACCTAATTTAATACGGCCAATATGCAGTATATTTAAAGCGATACGGAAACCTTCACCTCGTTTTCCCAGCATATTTTCAACCGGTACTTTTACATCATTATAGAAGATCTGTGTGGTGGAAGAACCTTTAATTCCCATCTTCTTTTCTTCGGGATTGATCACCACACCATCCCACTCGCGTTCAACAATAAATGCACTTAATACCCGGTCATTATCGATTTTTGCGAATACGGTTTGAACATCGGCAAAACCACCATTGGTGATCCACATTTTTTGTCCGTTTAAAATATAGTGTTTACCGTCTTCCGATAAGGTTGCACGGGTTGTTCCAGAGTTGGCATCGGAACCGGCACCCGGTTCAGTCAAACAGTAAGCCGCTGCAATTTCACCACTGGCTAAACGTGGAATATATTTTTGTTTTTGTTCTTCATTGCCATAATAAAGGATCGGCAGGGTTCCGATACCGGTATGGCACATAAAAGCAACGGAAAAGGAGTAAGCACTTCCGATGGCTTCGTTCGAACGCATATTGGTCAGAAAAGATTGGTTGAATCCTTCGTATTCTTCAGGTATAGAAATTCCCAATAATCCCAGTTCTCCTGCTTTTCCAAGCAAGGATTTCATTAATCCGTTTTCCTGTGCATCAATTTCTTCAAGATTGGGGAAAATCTCTGCTTCCAGAAAATCTTCACAGGTCTGAACAATCATCTGTTGTTCTTCATCCAGTTCTTCCGGGATAAAAGTGTTTTCCGCTTTGGCTTCTTTTAATAGGAATTCTCCACCTTTAATCAATTGATCATTTTCCATATTGTGTTGTTTTTTATTGAGTTCAAAAATTAATCAGGTCTGTTTTACCAAGCGGCAAATATATAAAGAACCTAAAAAGAAACAAAATTATGATAAGGACATGTTTCTTATGGCTTTATTATTTAGAAGGGTGGTTTAAATTAGCGATAAAAAAAGGCTGTCCTAAAAAGTAAGAAAATGAATAAAATCTTT
>JAKSDC010000047.1 GCA_022360275.1 Chlorobiales bacterium | reverse complement strand
GCACGTGGAATGAGTCCGGCATAACGCTCAAGCTTATCAATAACGGCTATATCGTCGGTAAGGGCGGTAACGGCGGCAGTTATCCCGGAGCAAAGAATGGCGAAGACGGAGCTGATGCGCTGTACACCCGGCAAGCGGTGACGGTAACCAACAACGGCACGATCGGCGGTGGCGGTGGCGGTGTTGGTAGTAGCAGAGTGGTTCTTATTCCTGTTTATTCAGGTGGCGGCGGCGGTGCCGGATATACAGTTGGCCAAGGTGGTATGGGTTACTTTATCAACACTGAAAATCCTGGATCAGATGGAACAACTACAGAAGGAGGTGATGCCGGATTTGCTGATAGTGGCGGGCAAGGGGGCGACGGCGGTGATTTAGGACAGGCCGGGCAAAATGGAACAGGGTCTTATCCCTTCGCGCCGGGCAGCGGTGGGGCCGCAGGAGTTGCGGTTGACGGCGACAGCTACATAACATGGGATGTAACGGGAACAATAGCAGGCTCACAAATAAAATTAAATTGATATGGAAACGGTAAATCCGGTGAAAAAGTTTCGGGGCACTGAATCGGCTAATGCAGCAGCGACATTGAGTGAGGCCGTCATGGTCTATACGACTGACGGGAAAAAGCTGTATGTCCATGACGGCTCGACATTAGGCGGGATCAGGATAACGATGGACGATCCTCTTGTGGCATCACACAAATCGTATGGAATTGATAATACGGGGGTATCCGATACGAGTACAGAGATGCAAAATTGGATAGATTACTGCGAGACACAGAAAGCCAGAGGCTATTTACCGCCCGGTACGTACCGGATAGATTCGGGCTTAACTGTTGATGTTGCGCTTTCCGGGATCATTGCCAATGGTGCACTGATTGATGCGTCAAATATGACATCAGGTGCCGCGATCACTTTGACCGGTTCGGTCAAACCGCCGTACAACCAGGCGCATCTTGGGATAAGCGGGTTTAACCTCAAGGGCCCGGGAAGAACCTCATCAGTTGACGGCTTGTATTATTATACGGCAGGGGGCAGCGGTCAGGGGCCAGCGCACACCGCAGCCGTGTCAATTAATATCCGGTCATTTCGTAGGGGTATTGACTTGTACAGCAGGGCGTATCTGTTGAACTTCAATAACGTCGATGCTTCAGACTGTGCCGCCTGTGTTTATCAAGGATCGGGCGGTACTGATTACGGTGAACGAATCTCGTTTGCAAAATGTACACTTTACAATTCTGATTTGGCGGTGTACATGAACAATGATAATAGTGCAATGCATTTCACGGATTGTTCGTTTGACTTTAACGCTGCCCAGTTTGATCTGGACGGTGGGAGAATATTTTTGGTCAACCCGCATATCGAAGCTACGAACTATGCGAGCATCCCAATTAACATCGCTAACGCCAATGGAGCATTTATGTCCATACAGGGTGGTTGGATACTATGCACCGGGAGCAATACGGTTGCGTTCGCAACCGTAGGCGCGAGCGGTAAACTCTTCGTACATGCACCGTTTGTTCACAATATAGGTACGGCAACGTATTTTGTCGAGGGAGACGGGGTTGTTAATACGCAGTTTTGCGCAGGATTTAACATACGTGGCAATCCACCATTTGCGAGTGCGTATGAAAAAGGACTTATCGACGGAGGATTTGAGGACACAAACGTTCTTGATGCTTTTTTAACAAATGACACGGCAACAATTACAAGCAAAACATCCGGCTCGAATATCAGTATATCGACCTCGACAAGTCAATCACAAACGGGTTCACGGTCTCTTAAAGCGTCAAAGACTTGGGGTGTTGGGTCATCTGCAGCATTTGCAATAGCGACGCCTGTATTGCCTGGCAACCCATACCGTTGCCGTGTGAGCTATAACAAGCCCGGGAGTCAGACTGGCACGATGTATATATCGTACCAATGGGCACGGATTGAGATAAACACAAACGGGGTACCAAGTGTTATCAAGTCACTAAACATTGCAGGTGACTATTCAGCCGTCTTTACGTCGTCAGCTACGGGGTGGGTTACGGATACGTCAGACAATCCGATTACACATGCACCACAGTGGGCAACGCACTGTATAATAGCAGTGAATATGCACAGTGTAGGCGCGGGAGATATATATTTCGATGACGCGATTATTACAAAGACGGTATAAACATGCACATTTTAAAGATGCATTTACAGAATCAAAGTCCAGTTGTCCCTGCAATAATTGCGTTGAGCGGCGCAAGTACATCGGTATTTAACGCCATCGTGCAGATAATGCCGGATTTCGTCACAGTCGCAGCCGGTTTTTGTGGTATCATAGTGTCGATATATACCCTGCTGCTTCTACGAGCACGAATAAAAACCGAAAGAGAGATGATTGAAACGGAACGCTTGAAACAGAAAAGGATAAAAGCCGAGATAGAAAGGAATTGACCAGTCCAAGGGCATTGCAAAACCATGAATG
>JAKSDC010000114.1 GCA_022360275.1 Chlorobiales bacterium | reverse complement strand
CGTTGTATACTTTAAGCCTATTAACAAGTCTTGCAAGGGACTCAACTTTTCCTTTTGTCTGTGGTCTATATGGCATACATGCAATTGGTTTAAAACCAGCATCATCTGCAAAATGCTTAAAAGTATCATTGAATTCAACTCTTGTAAAGGTAGTTCTAGTTCTATCAACGACAGTTTTCATATTATCAAATAGAATCTCCTTTGGTATACCTGTAAAATACCTAAACCCTTCAATTAAAGAACTAAATAGAGTTTCTTGATTTCTATTTGTAGTAAGGCATGTAAATTTCATTCTAGAATAACCTAGTACCATTAAAAATATATTAACTTTGTAGATTTCGCCATGCCTGCTTACCATTGTGATATTTTCTTTCCAGTCTACCTGTGCTTGCAATCCTGGTGATGTCTCAAATCTAATTGTAGCTTTTTTTATTTCATTTTTCTTATATCTCCTAACAAAATCAGCAACAATGGTATACTTACCTTCAAATCCTTTTTTATGAATAAATTTATATGTTGCCATAGCAGTACAGCCATATTTATCAACTTTTTCTTTTATAGTGCTTTCAAATCCCTCGAGTTTTGATTTATATTGTCTTTTTGATTTTTTAGTAACTATTTGTCCATCTGCAATCTTTATATGTCTATCTACTGTTCTAGGATCACATCCAAACCTTCTTGCTATTTCACTTTTATTCAGTAAAGACCTCTCCTTTCGTGGGTATTGCTGGATATATTGTGCAATATCCTGTCTCATCTGATACCACCTCCATGTAGTATCAGTCTAACAAAAAAATGTTAGTTCAAAAATGTAGTTTTTATGGCATTTCCATTCCGTAATTTTTCTACATTTCTATACTAACATTTACAATATGTATAGAATAAAGTTAATATTATTTGTATTATTCATATTAGCAACTTTTATAAAGAAATTTTAATATCAGAGACTACCTGCACGGTAGTTTCTTTTTATTTAGTACTTGTTAGTTAGCTAATGATATGATTTATACAATGATAAT
>JAKSDC010000112.1 GCA_022360275.1 Chlorobiales bacterium | reverse complement strand
TTCCGGCGTGCCGAGTGTTCCCATTTCTCCCTGTGTAAGATCACATACGGCAACCGTATGTCCTTCATCAATAAGTTTAAGCAATGTTGCTCCACACGAAAGCTCCACATCGTCGGGGTGTGCGCCGAAAGCAAGTGCGTAAACCTTTTCTGTTTTATGGGTCAAGGTTACAAACTGAATGAATTATCTTAAACTGTAGTTGTAATGCAAAATACTGCTCTATGTTAAAAGTAAAGATAGTTCGTCTAAACCAAAATGCCGTTCTTCCACACTACGCCACGGCCCATGCCGCTGGTATGGACCTTGCAGCATGTTTAGAGACGCCGGTGGAAATCGATCCTTTCACAACGGCGCTCATTCCTACCGGTCTCGGTATCGAGCTGCCGGAAGGTTTCGAAGCCCAGCTCAGGCCCCGCAGCGGTCTGGCGCTCAGGCATTTGATCTCGTTGCCCAATACTCCTGCAACCATAGATGCCGATTACAGAGGGGAGATCAAGGTCATTCTTGTTAATTACGGGAAAAAACCCTTTGTCGTACGTCACGGCGACAGGATAGCGCAGATGGTTGTTGCTCGTTACGAGCATGTACAGCTTGAAGAAGTAGATGTGCTTTCACGGACCGGGCGGGGTGAAGGAGGTTTCGGGCATACGGGAGTGTAGAAAAGACTATTGAAAAGTGACAAATAGTCATTATTCATTTCTTAATTGAGTCCGAATTTCTTGAGTTTTCGATACAGGGTTGCTCTTCCAATGCCAAGCGCCTGCGCGGTTTTCGTCGGGTTCCCTTCGCAGGCTTTGTAGGCTTCCTCGATTGCATGGCGCTCGATTTCCTCAAGGCTCTGGATTTTTTCTTCTTTTCCTGTTGTCTCAAGTTGTGGACACGCATCCCGTGCCATCACCTTTTTGTTGTTTTTCCTGATATGTCCGCCCGCATGACGCAATATCGAGGTTATTTCTTCGCTGTTCTTGCTGCTGATAGCGGTTCGCTGAATGGCGTTTTTCAGCTCGCGAATATTGCCGGGCCAGTGATATTCGACCATTTCGTCGATAGCTTCTTGCGCAAAGTTCAGCTGTTTCAGGTTATTTGCGCTGCAAAACTCTTCAAGAAAGTGTCTGGCAAGGTAAGGGATATCTTCTTTGCGTTCCCGGAGAGGAGGGAGATAAAGCGGATATTCTTCCAGTCGGTAATAAAGATCGTCCCTGAAAGAGTTGCTGTCAAGCGCATGTGCAAAGTTCCAGTGAGTTGCGGAAATCACCCTGAAATCAATACTGCGTTCGTTTTTTTCTCCAACCCGGCGAATTTTCTTTTCCTGGATGGCTCTCAATACTTTTGCCTGTATGTCGGCATTCATGTCTCCGATCTCGTCAAGGAAAAGCGTGCCTTTGTCGGCTTGCTCAAAAAAGCCTTGATGATCACTGTTTGCGCCGGTAAATGAGCCTTTGGAGTGTCCGAAAAGCAGACTTTCGGCAAGTTCAGGAGAAATGGCAGCACAATTGACAGAGATAAAGGGCCCGTTTTTCCGTTTGCTTCCTTCGTGAATGGCCTGTGCAAACAGCTCCTTGCCTGTCCCGCTTTCACCTATTATCAGGACATTGAGACCGGTTTCCATAACTTGCAGCGCCTGTTCCATCGTTTGTTTTATCGAAGCACTTTCTCCAATGATGTTTCTGAAGATCTCCTTGCTTCGCAGTTCTTTTTTTAACTGAGAGACAGTGTCGTGGAGCTCGGATTCGCTTATAGCGTTTCTCATGACTATCTGGAGCCGGTCGACATCAAGTGGTTTGGTAAGATACTCGTATGCTCCCATTTTAATGCATTTCACCGTATTGGGGATGTCATTGAGAGCTGTAATCATGATCACCGGTATCGATTTTCCTTCTTCCTGGAGATAGGACATCACATCGAAACCGTCTTTCTTCGGCATGCTGATATCCAGCAGCAGAATATCGATATTCTCTGTTTCAAGGATTGAAATGCACTCCTCGCCATCGATTGCCTCGACAGGCTGGTAACCCATTTTTTTTAAAAAATGGTTCAACAGAATACGGGTGGATTTATCATCATCCGCAATTAACACCCGGTACTGCTTTGCATGATCCGCATGTAGGGTTGATTTCCTGTGGTTGTTTGTCGACCGTAACACAAACTCTTCCTGTCTTGGGGGCATATGGGGTACGAATAACTCTTTTTACAGTAGAAATTCCGCCTTATCCCTTTCAATTATTTTTTGTCCTGACGTGGGATTGTTCCTTTTCTTGAGGGATCAATCTTTTTTGCTTCGATAGGGCGTTGTTTTTTACTTTCCTGATTTTTTTCCTGTTCCTTGGTTTTTGCCGATTCTTTTTTTTCAGGAACCGGCTTGTCCGCTTCCGATTCTTTTTTCAGCTGTGGTTTCTGCGTTGCAGGGGTGTTCTGCTTTTCAGGTAAAGAGACCTGTTCCGTCGGCTCGCATGGGGCCTTGTGGCAGAAAGGAATTTCTACGGCTTTTTTGGAGTGCATGCCGCCGGCCCCTGACTGAATGGGAGTAACAATCGTCTGCAGCAATTGGTTCAACCCGGTGCTGATAGTATTGAAAAGGTTCTGGGTCTGTTCTGATCTTGCTACTGATCCTGCGCTGTCGATGACAGTCGAGGCAAGTTTGCCAAGCTCATTGAACGTTTTTTTCAGCTCTTCGGAATTCAGGGTATCATTCACGCCTTTAATGACATTTTGCGACAGGGAGCCGATATTGTCTACCATTCCTTTTACCGCATCGGAATTGGTCGTGAGGGTGATGTTTTCGGAAACCTGCTTCGTGACCGAACTGGCGGAATTTATCATCTCCGTAACCGACTGTATCGATGAGTCGATCATCAACCCGATGTTTCCTAAGAGAGTGGGAAAGTCGGCATTACCGCCACCCCGGGATGCTGAACTTTCAGGTGTCGTTTTTGTTTCGGTTTCAGGTGCGCCCGAGGTTTTTTTAAGTTCTTCTGCCATGATATGATTGTTTGTATGCAACGTTGTCTGGTTGTACTATGCCCCGATTGATATGATGAGTTTAACCAACAATATAATAAATAATCATTTTACCAATTGTTCCAACAGAAGTGTGCTTCTATTGAGTCAATGGATGTTGCGCGTATAATATCCGGCAATGATATCTTGATCAAATCCCAATGCATAGAGCAGATGGATCATTCCGAAAATTACCTGCAGCCGGATTCTTCCGTTAACGGCATATTTTCTGGCTGATGTGACAACTATATCATCGAGTATGGTAAAAGCAGCGTGTCTGCTGATGCGTTCAATAATCTCGATATCTTCCATGATACGCAACGTTTCGTTGAAACCTCCGATCCGTTGAAAGAGGTCACGAGTGATAAAGAGAGACTGGTCACCGCCTCTGCAGATCGGCATCGGGAGTTGTGTAAACCAGCCGTAGGTTTGCATTAACCAATGGGGATCGTCAAAGCCGAGCTGGAAACAACCGGCAGTTTTTCCCCGTTCTACCGCTTTTGCTATTGTATTTATGAACCCTTCTGGCGGGATACTGTCAGCGTGGAGAAAATAAAGTATTTTACCGGCTGCCATACGTGCTCCCTGGTTCATCTGCACGGCGCGGCCTTTTTGCGAACGGCAAATTCTCACGGGAAAATCCGAGACAATGCCCAGCGTGTTATCCTGGCTGGCATCACTGATGATGACTTCAACGTTCTGTGTTTCCCCGGCTGCTTTGCAGACTGTGCGAAGCGTACCGGCAATGCCTGCTTCCTCGTTATAGGTTGGAATGATGATGCTTGTGTTCACGATCGATCAGGCTTGAAGTTTTCGAGATCTTCGACGGTATCGATATCGGAAAGAACAGGCAGTACACCATAGTCGATATTGCTACGATCAAGTTCCTCTACTGCCTCCCTGAAAACGCGGCCGGTGCTCCATTGCTTGTCGATAAAAAGACCGGGACAGGGTTTATTCAAACCTACGACATAGTAACCCCCGTCTTTCGCCGGGCCAAGTACAGCACTGTTTTTCTGCAGCAGATCAAATGCTTCTGTGAGTAGTCTGCCTGTAAGTTCCGGACAGTCGGTTCCGATAAGAGCGATGCGCTGATAGTTATCCGAGAAGCCCTGTTTGAAGGCGTTGAACATACGAATGCCGAGATCACTGCCGCTTTGGAGAAAAGCTTGTGTTTTCGTGCCTAAAAAAATATCGTTCTCGGGAATATGATCATCGTAATAAACGGCAAGGTCGGCACCGCATGCGAAAGCTGCTTTCCGGGTGATTTCCCGGAGGGTATTGTAGACGTTCAGTGCAAAGTCCTTATCGGTGGATTCGGCCAGACGAGTTTTGACGTTCCCCCTTATCGGGTTTCGCGTGAAAATAATGAGCAGGGGAGTGTCCATGTGTCGTGACGAGTGACAAGTGCTACTTGCTGTTTCTGGCGTGAAGTTTTTCTGCGGCATGACGGCCGCTAAGTGCAGCGCCTTCCATCGATGCAAGGTATCTCTGATAGGTGTAGTCACCCGCGAGGTAGAAATTATCGACAGGGCTGATCTGATCCGGTCTGAACCTGTCTACTTCGGGGACAGCCTTGTATACCGACTGTGGTATTTTTACGATTGTCGACTTCAACAATCTGGCTTTTCTGGATTTGGGAAACCTGTCGTGGATATCTTTCATGACAAGATCTGTAATGACATCGTTCGGCATATCCATAAGGTGGTGTGCCGGAGCGAGCACCAGGCTCAAGACGCTTCCTCCTGTTGCCGTGCCCATGCCGACCTGGAAATCGTCCGGGCAGGTGATCGAGACGTCGGCAAACGTAGCGAAAACGGTTCCCCGGGAAAACATCAGATTGTCGGTATCGGTTATTTTTTTATCGAACCACAACTGACAGTTGGCAACAGGGCTGCCGGTAAACTGGAAAAGGTTTGCGAAATAGTCGTGACGCAACCACTCTTTCGGTACTATTTTTTTGACGCTGTGCACTGGAAGGGCCGAGATGTACGCATCGGCTTCAATGGCATGTCCGTCACTGAGGATCGCCTGCTTGATGGTGCCATCCTCCTTGAGGTCAAAACGGGAAAGTCTGGCATCAATAAAGATTCTGCCTCCTTTGCTCTGGATGTACCGCCGCATAGGTTCGATCATGGAATTGCCCGGGTTTTCGCGGAAAAACGCGAATTTTGTTGCCGCGTAGTCGGTACCGAAATATTTGAAAATCGTAAGCATCGGCCGGGCGCTGATGACATTCGGTTCGATAAAGTTCATTGCGAGTGCAATCGCTCTCCAGAGTTTCTGAAGGGAGTGCTCGGATACGCCGTGCAAACGGTGCCATTCCGAGTAGCTCATATGGTCCTGACTGCGGAAGTACTCCTCGTTTCCTGCAAGAGCGGGGTACAGGCCTTTGATGAGAGAGATTTTATCCCACATGGTAAGGAAATCAGCCTGCAGACCTCCGACGACCTCTGCCCATGGGCTTGGCAGGTTTGCTTTTTTGAAAAATGACTGTTTCCCCTCGGGCTCGGCGTAGATGAGCGAATGTTCTTTCCAGAGATAGTTGCCTCCGGCACCTACCCTGTCAAGATAGGTCTGTAACTGTTCGTAGCCTCCGAAAACAATATGCAGTCCGGATTCAACCGAGTCCCCGTCCCCGTCTTTCCAAACGGAAACCTTGCCGCCAAGAATTTTTCTCTTCTCATAGATTTCAACGTCGTATCCGCGGTCTGCCAGTTCCAAGGCCGCACTCAAACCGGCCACGCCGGCTCCGAAGATTGCTATTTTCACCGTAAGATGTTGTTGTGGGTTTTCCGCTCGATGTACAAGGAGCAGGAGAAATTATGAGCAGAATATAATGATAATTTGTTTTCATCGAACAGAATTTGATGCGCACAGCCCCCGTGACGGCTCAGGTTTTGTTGCGGGAGTTGACTTTTGCAAGAAACCAGTCGAGGTCTTGGACAAACTTCGCAAAGAGGGTGAGAGATCCTTTTACGAAAAACCGTAAATCGTCGATTGCAGGAGGGCGTATGGTTTCATGTCGGCCTTTTTTGGCCGACAGGCCCGGCTTCATGTAATTATCGTTTTTTTTGTCGGGTTTAAGCTCAATCATGACGGGAATCCTCTTCAGGTTCAGCGGTGTCCTTGAAGTTTTACTGCGTATATTAAATAATAGTGTACGGTTATTTGGCGAAGATAGTGAGATAATTACACTTTTTCTGAAGATCCCGAAAAAAAGCAGGGCGCAAAGTGCGATGCTGTAAAGACGTAAACTATACGATCGCCTTATTTTTTTAGGATTTAAATTGTTTGTCGGTGATAATTTTAGATAAAATTTGTGATAATCTTATTATTTTTGTAATGTTGTGGTGAACAAATACAAAATTGTAGGTTTATGTCGAGTCACATCGATCTTATCGATCTGAAAATTATTGAGACGCTTGGAGAAAACGGCCGTGTTAGGCTGAGCGAACTGGCTGAGGTTGTTGGTTTATCTATCCCTTCGGTCAGCGAACGTCTCGATAAGCTTCAGAAGAAGGGTATTATCAAGAAATTCACGACCCACGTGGATGAAAGACGTTTAGGGTTTGATATCCAGGCATTCGTATGGGTGAGGGTTGATTCGTCCAAACACTATAAGTCATTTATGGAGCATGTACTCCGTGAAGAGGAGATTATGGAGTGCTATGCCGTTACCGGAGAGGGATCCCACATTTTGAGGGTCATGACACACAATACCGGATCTCTCGAACAGCTTCTTTCCAGAGTGCAAAGCTGGCCCGGGGTTCTTGGAACAAATACAAGCTTTGTCTTGTCGCAGATAAAGAGAAATACAAAAATCAGTTCGGATATTGTCCGCAGGAACCTGCAGGACAGGCAGGTGCTTGCCGTTTTTGATGAAAAGAAATCACGAAAATGAATACAAAAACCATAAAGGAGGGAGGATCTGTTGGAAAACAATAACAAAAAGGCGGTATCATCGTATTTCGGTGCTTTGACTTTCGATCAGAAGATAATGCGGAAAAAACTTCCGAAAGAAGTCTATCATGCATTGCAGAAAACCATACAAACCGGTAACAAGCTTTCCGAAGAGATTGCAGGTGTGGTTGCCCATGGTATGAAGGAGTGGGCCATGGAACATGGGGCTACCCATTATACCCACTGGTTCCAGCCAATGACTGGTGCTACAGCTGAGAAACATGATGCATTTCTTACCTTTGACAAGGACGGAATGCCTATCGAGCGTTTTTCAGGCGGGCAGTTGATCCAGGGTGAGCCTGATGCATCGAGTTTTCCTTCCGGGGGCATGAGAACCACCTTCGAGGCAAGGGGCTATACGGCATGGGATCCTTCAAGTCCCGCGTTTCTCATGAAAGGCGGCAAAGGTCTTACACTTTGTATCCCGACTGTTTTTATTTCCTACCACGGTGAGGCGCTTGACGAAAAAACACCACTGCTTCGTTCAATGGACGCGGTCAGCAACTCGGCAGTCAAGCTGCTTGGTATTCTTGGTGTGGAAGGGGTCAGCCGTGTCAATACCTACGCTGGCGCAGAGCAGGAGTATTTCCTGATCGACCGCAAGTTTTACTCCATGCGTCCCGACCTCGTAATGAGCGGTCGAACACTTCTCGGCGCGATGCCTCCAAAAGGTCAGCAGCTTGAGGATCATTACTTCGGGGCCATTCCAAACAGAGTTCTTGAGTTCATGCAGGAAGTTGAGGAAGAGCTTTACCTGCTCGGTATTCCGGCGAAAACACGGCATAATGAAGTTGCGCCGCACCAGTTTGAGATCGCTCCTATTTTCGAGCGTGCAAACATTGCTGCAGATCATAACCTGCTGGTCATGGAAGTTATGCGCAGGGTTGCCGAAAGAAAAGGTTTTGCGCTTCTCATGCATGAAAAGCCGTTTGCCGGTATCAACGGTTCCGGAAAACACAACAACTGGTCCATCGGAACAGCAGGGGGCGTGAATCTTCTCGAACCGGGTGATACTCCTGAATCAAACATACAGTTTCTTGTCTTTCTTGTTGCCGTGCTGAAGGGAGTTTTCAAGCGTTCAGGTGTTCTGAGAGCTTCTATTGCCAGCATCGGCAATGACCACCGTCTTGGTGCAAACGAGGCGCCTCCGGCTGTCGTCACTGTTTTCCTCGGTGAACTGCTCGAGAAGGTGCTCGATGCTATTGAAAGCGGCAAGGTTGATTTTGCAACCGAGAAGCAGGTGCTTGATCTCGGTTTGGCACATTTGCCGGTCCTGAACAAGGACTATACGGACCGTAACCGGACTTCGCCGTTCGCGTTTACCGGAAACAAATTTGAGTTTCGCGCCGTGGGTTCATCCCAGCCTATTTCGATTCCGAACATGGTGCTCAACACACTGATGGCCGAAGCGATGGATGAACTTGCAGACGAGATTCAGAACAAGATCGATTCAGGAGTCGATAAAGATACTGCTATTCAGGAAGTGCTTCGTGCAGAAATCGCAGCTACCAAGCCGGTTCGTTACAAAGGCGACAATTATAGCGATGCGTTGCAGCAGGCTGCTGCCGACAGAGGTCTGCCAAACCTGAAGAACACTCCTCAGGCGATGAGGGTGCTTAAGGACGCTGATACCCGCGAGATGTTCGTCCGGTATTCCGTTCTTTCGCAGGAGGAGCTTGATGCAAGGCTCAATACCCGCCTTGAAAGATATGTTAAGGGTATCGATATCGAGACCCGTACCCTGCAGCTCATGCTGAAAACTTTCGTTATCCCGAACGTTTCGGAATATCAGGGTGAGATTGCCAATTCTTTCAATGGATTGGTGGAAGCTGCTGACAGAATTGGTGTGGCAGGTAAAACCTTGAAAAGCCAGGGAGACCATCTCAAGGAGCTTGCAGAAAATCTTGGCGAGGTCATTGACCTGACGGCCGAGCTCGATGCGGTCATCGAAAAGATGGAAAAACTTGAAGAAGGGTTTGACATGGCGGATTACTGTGCGGATGTGGCTATTCCGGCAATGGAAAAAGTTCGGGAAGTCGCAGACAAACTTGAGTTCATGGTTGACAGGGACAAGTGGGAACTGCCGACCTACTCGGAAATGCTTTTCGAGCACTAAAAAAACGGGGGGCTGAGCAGCCCCCCGCTTTTGCTTGGTGGCTCGATGGCTTGACCATCCGGTTATCAATCCCGACTTGTCGGGACACTGTCACTCCCCGATGATTTTGATCAGCAGCCGTTTCCTTCTTCTTCCGTCGAATTCTCCATAGAAAATCTGTTCCCACGGGCCGAAGTGCAGTTGTCCTTCGGTTATGGCAACAACAACCTCGCGTCCCATGATCTGCCGTTTGTGGTGGGCATCTCCGTTATCTTCGCCGGTCAGGTTATGACGATAGAGACTTGGCTCGTGCGGAGCCAGTTTTTCCAGCCAACGTTTATAGTCGCTGTGAAGGCCC
>JAKSDC010000137.1 GCA_022360275.1 Chlorobiales bacterium | reverse complement strand
GCCGTCCGGCTTGCCAGAGGGTATACCGGCCGAGATAAAATCATCAAGTTCGAAGGTTGTTACCACGGTCACGGCGACAGCTTCCTTATAAAGGCTGGATCCGGCGCCTTGACGCTCGGTACACCCGACAGCCCCGGCGTCACGAAAGGCACCGCCAACGACACCCTGAACGCTAAGTACAACGATATCGAATCGGTTAAAACCCTGGTCAACGAAAACAAGGACAACGTTGCAGCGATCATCATCGAGCCTGTTGCCGGCAACACCGGCGTTATCCCTGCCAAGAAAGAGTTTCTTCAAGAGCTTCGCGATTTCTGTACACAGGAAGGCATTGTTCTGATCTTCGACGAGGTAATGTGCGGCTTCCGTGTAGCTCTCGGCGGTGCACAGGAGCTCTACGGTATTACCCCGGACCTGACTACCATGGGTAAAATCATCGGCGGCGGACTTCCGGTCGGTGCATTTGGCGGAAAACGTGAAATCATGGAACGCATTGCCCCTGTTGGCGATGTCTACCAGGCAGGAACACTTTCAGGCAACCCGCTTGCAATTACTGCCGGTCTCGCCACGCTGTCGGTACTCAAGGACGAGAATCCCTACCCTGAACTCGAAAGAAAAGCCGCCATCCTGGAGGAAGGCTTCAGGGACAACATGAACAAACTCGGCCTGAACTATACTCAGAATCGCGTTGGTTCGATGGCATGTCTTTTCTTCACCGACAAGCCGGTTGAGAACCATGACGATGCGGTTGCTTCCGATCTTCAGAAATATTCCAAGTACTTCCAGTCCATGCTCAATCAGGGAGTCTACCTTGCCCCGTCACAGTTCGAGGCAATGTTCACCAGCACAGCGCACAGCGACGAAGATCTGGAAAAAACGATCAAGGCCAACTATACTGCTCTCCAGGCCGCCGAAGCGTGACGGCTGATTGCGGTTAAAACAAAAAACGGGATGCAGGTCATTGGGCATCCCGTTTTTATTTCCCGTACCGTCTCTTTTCCCCGGATCTTTTTCTTCCGGCAATCCCGAAAGCCTACTTCCCCGAAAAGATAATAGCTGAACGTACAGGCTCGAGCGTCACATGAACATGAACGCCCGATTCCGCAACAAGAGCTTCGATAACAGGCAAAAACGTTTCAATCCGCTCCTGGGTATCCATAATTTCAATCACAACGGGCAGGCTCTGAGAAAGCTCCAGAATCTTGGCTGTACGGACTGTACCGCTCATACCGTATGAAAGAATTCCCTTGAACACGGTCGCACCGGCAAGGCCTCGCTCTTTTGCTTCTGCAATAATCGCCTCATAAAGCGGACGATGATGATGTTTCGCCCCTGTATGAATGATGCCGTGTTCATCACCGACACTCCTCTCTTTCAATGCAACAACTTAACTGTTCAACAGCACGTCACGTCCACATCCTTGCTATCTGCATACCCAGATAGAGACAAAGAATGCCGCCGATAATACTTCCAAACAGATAGATTGATGCATACAGCATTTCACCGTCCCGTAAGAGGGACATGGTCTCATACATATAGGATGAAAAGGTTGTAAAACCGCCGCAGAAACCCGTTGCAAACAGCAGCCGCAGTTCGGGAGAAACAAGAGACGAGGTGATCGACAATTCACTGATAAACCCGATCAACAGGCAACCGGCGACATTGACCGCGAGTGTACCAAAAGGAAAGCCTGTTCCTATAAACGGCAGGGCAAGCGCAACAAGATACCGGGCAACCGCTCCGGCAAATCCACCTGCCCCGACAAGCAAAAAAGCAGCATAACGTTCCGTCATAAAGAAATGATAACTGAAGACTGCTTACTGATCCTCTCTCTGCTTTGTCTGACGATCCTCGATACGCCGGTGCGCACAGCACATCTCGTCCAGAATGCCCAGAAGGGTATTGAAAATACCGATGCCGATAATTGTCGGCGCCCACATACCGATAAATACCGCTATGATCTCATGGTTCGCCCATGTTCCGAAAATAAAAATGTATATGGAGAGCAGAATGCATATGCCTGCTCCTATGAAGTATATTACCGGCTTCATAATCCTATCGTCATACTGTTAGTGAACCTTTACAAGTTTTTGAATTTATGTTTTTTTTGGCTTATTGCCACCGCATGACATTTCCTGATTATACAACCTTTATCGGGCTTCCGGGCAACATTGCTGTACTGCTTTTCAGTGCCTACCTGCTTTATCTTGGTGCAGAGTGGCTGGTAAAAGGGGGCAGCAGCCTTGCGACGCGCTATGGCGTAAAACCTTTTGTCATCGGTTTGACGGTCGTAGCCTATGGCACCTCCATGCCGGAATTCGTCGTGAGTTTTTTCGCGAACGTCGTTGAACAATCGGCTACGATATCCCTTGGGAACATCGTCGGCAGCAACATTACCAATATCGGACTCATTCTTGGCTTGAGCGCCCTGATTTTTCCTATCCATATCGCCTTCCGGCACATTCGCAATCAGTTGTTTTTTCTCTTCGGGATCAGCGTACTGCTCTACATGTTCTCTCTTGACGGCTCTATTTCGAGGCTCGAAGGCGGCCTGCTGTTTCTCCTGCTCTTCGGCTACCTGTTCGCTCTTTACAAAATGCCCGAAATGGCGGAAGAAACATTCGAGGAAGCAGACATGGAACTGCAAATACACTCTCTCGGCGCAAGTCTCCTGATGGTTCTCGGCGGCAGCATTTTGCTCTCTTTCGGAGCATGGTCCTTCGTGAAAAGCTCTGTCTGGGTAGCTGAACAGTTCAATATTCCGAAACTCTATATCGGCCTCTCGATTGTCGCCCTCGGCACATCGTTGCCGGAACTCGCAACATCGATGGTAGCAGCATTCAGAAAGCAAAGCGAAATATCCGTTGGCAATATCATCGGCAGCAACGTGTTCAATATTCTTTTCGTCCTCGGAGGCATCGGCCTGATAAAACCGATCACTGTTCTTGAACCTGTGGTACCAGGTACAGAAACACTGCCCGGATTTCCACACGCCGAGTATCTGGTAATGATTGTTTTCGGCCTTGCTCTTTTTCCGATAAGCTACAGAAGCAACAAGATAGGGCGCATCTCGGGCCTGGTTCTTCTCTCGGGATATTTTCTGTTTTACTGGTGGCTGTTCGGGCAATAACCGGTTAGAGAAAAATCCCCGGCGCCTTGCAGCCTTTTTTCCGCTTTATCGTCAATGCAGCAACCCCCAGAATGGTGAGCAGAATATCAGGACTGGGCACAATGAGAGTATTCGGGCAAAGCTGCGCGACTTTTCCGGCCAGTTCGGCATCTTTCGTGACAAAAATGGCGTAGACGTCATCGGTGTATTCAAGCACGGCTTCAAGCATGGGAATATCCGAAGCCGTATCACCGCAGACAAGATGATGACCTTTATCGAGACGAAGATTGATTCTGCTGTCGATGAATTTCAGCCCGTCTCCTTTGTCAAAATCCTTTGTACCGTTTTGACCGTCGATCGTGAGAATAATCTCGATATCCTTACCTGTATCGAGAATTCTGAATACCGAGCCGTCAGGATCAATCTCACGGACAATATTCGTAACATTGTGCAGCAGATTGATGGATTCCTCCTCGGCAATGGTATTGGCGACATCTTGTCTGGCGATGGTTAACTGACCGAATTTGAGCTGAAACCCTGATCCGACGTAAAAAAACTTTTCAAGTTCAGGATTTTTTTCGAGTTCACTTACTTTTGCAGCAAGCTCTTCAAATCTGACCTGTTTGACAGGATCGATGTAAGCCCTGTGTTCGGTGAGATCGAGATCGAGAAACTCCCTGCCCTTGGAACCTGCATAGATAAATACATTCTCGGGGTTAACCGAAACATCGATAATCCCGAAGTTTTTCAGTGGTGCCGAAGTGATAAAAATGGGATTGTCGGTGCACAGCGATGCAAAGCGGGAGAGAAAGATTGCGTTGTATACCGGCTGAATCGATGAGCGGTAATGACCGCAATAGTTGTTGGTCGTTCCGTCCCTGTCGGTAATGAAACAGTTGAAATGCAGGTTGTCCAGAAACTCCAGACCGCGCCTCACATGCTGGTCGAACTTGTTATACAGCTTGCCGATATAATCGATGAAATAATCCTCTCCATGCTCAAGATAGTAGGTGTCTTTTTTCAACTCTCTGATTTCATAGGAAAGGTCCACATTGATGGAGTGCATATCATCGATATGGATAATGCTTGTTTCGTAGTCCCTGAAATACACATCCTCGAGAGAGCGGCGGGCATTTTTCAGGGACTCTATGGAGCGCAGATTGATGACCCTTGCAGAAAAGATGTTTTTTACGATCGGCGAACGGATTTTCCTTGTCAAAGCCTTGAGATGGAAAAGATCCTTGAACGAGCGAATGGGCTGCAGGCTGATATCGATGTCAGGAATGGCGTACTCTTTCGTCGGCAGGGAAAAACCCTGTTCCTTTTCGAGGAAAACCGGAGACTGGGAATCTGGATTTCTCATGGGAACAGCGGTTTGTTGCTTTTCATGGATTCCTGAAAAAAATATGCACATTTCAATGCAATGATCAAAAATAATCCGCAAAGAACACGCCCATGGAATCTTGCGCTAACCGAGCCGGAGCATCAAGTGCTGCCGGAAAACCGCTTAGCAACGGCAACTACCGTAAATGCGGCAGCAGCCACGAGAATGATCATGGCGCCTGAAGCCGTATCGAAAACATAGGAAAGCCACAATCCGGCAAGCGTGAAGCATGCACAGAATAAGGATGAGAGCACCATCATCACAAAAAGGTTTCTGCTGAAGTTTCGTGCAATTGCCGGAGGTATGGTCAAAAGGGCAATAACCATAACGATACCGACTACTCTGACCAGCACAACCACGGTCAAAGCGATAAGGCAAAGCTGCAGCAGGTAGAGAAACGTCGTCGGTACTCCTGAAGCTTCGGCATACTCCTCGTCAAAAGAAATGACAAGGAACTCTTTGTAACAGGCAAAAACTACCAGAACGATAAAAAGATCCAGAGCTGCGATCATAAACAGATCGGACCTGGGGACGGTAAGAATGTTGCCGAAAAGATAGCTGAACAGGTTCGGAGCATAGCCGGGTGCAAGCCCGATAAAAAGAACCCCGACAGCCATGCCCGCAGCCCAGAACGCACCTATAGCCGTATCCTCAGCGACTTTTGCCTTTTTACTCA
Source organism: Chlorobiales bacterium (assembly GCA_022360275.1). GTDB lineage: Bacteria > Bacteroidota > Chlorobiia > Chlorobiales > Chlorobiaceae > Prosthecochloris. The sequence continues at coordinate 7,497 of JAKSDC010000137.1, read as the reverse complement.
ACAGACCGATCCCCAGCGCGGAAAAAAGGCTGAACGGAATCAAACCGAACAACGGATTCACCCCCAGGTAATAGCCGATGCCGATACCTCCGAACGCTGCATGTGCTATCCCGCCGCTTATAAACCCGATTTTCCGGACCACGACATAGGTTCCGATAATGCCGCAGGCGATACTTGCCAGCAGTGCCGCCGCGACGGCATTCTGCACAAATTCATACTGGAGAATCTCAGCCATCTTCGCCACCGTTTGCCGTTTTTTCAAACATGCCCTTGATGTTTCACTATATCAACCGGATAGCGGTATGTCTCCGAAAGCATATCGTTTGTAACGGCTTCCGGCTCGTGCATCGTCACCCTGCAGTTCAGGCAGGCTATTCTTGAAACATTCCGGCTGATCGCACCGGTATCATGCGTTACCATAATAATAGTCATGGACTCCACCAGATCATCCAGCAGATCATAGATTGTGGTCTTCATTTCAGGATCGATACTCGAGGTAGGCTCATCGAGCAGAAGCAATTCGGGCTGACCGGCAAGAGCCCTTGCAATAAGAAGCCGCTGCAGTTCCCCGCCTGACAAATCCCCAACCTGGCGTTTTTTCAATCCTGCCAATCCGACCGTTTCCAATGCTTTTTCCGCCTCTCTCCTGTCTTCCTTTCCGTACCTCCTGAACAAACCTTTCCGTGAAAGGCGGCCCGTCAGAACAGTTTCACCGGCGGTTATAGGAAAATCCCTGTCAAAAATAAGGTGTTGTGGAACATAACCGATCCGTTTTCTCGACATCACAGGATCTTGTCCGAATACCCTGACGTTCCCCGAGGTGGGTTTCTGCAGGCCGAGAATAACCCTGAGAAGCGTTGTTTTCCCTCCTCCGTTCGGCCCGACGATTCCAACGAACTCCCCCTCCCCAATACTCATGGAAAGCCCTTCCAGAATTTTCGTTCCGCCTATGACCACTGACACGTCGGTCAGAGCTACAAGTTCACGGTTCATCTCATGCTTTCGGCAAAAGCTTCAGCCGCCTGCCTCAGGTTATTGATATAGTCGCCTGACAGGGGATCGACAGGCTGTATAACTCCTCCTATCTCACGGGCGATGGTTTCCGCCTGAAGCGAACTGAACGCTGGCGATACGAAAACAACCCTTATACCAAGCCGTTTTGCCTGCCGGATCACCTCCTGCATTGTTTTAGGCGTCAATTCTTTCCCCTCTTTTTCAACGGCGATCTGTTTCAGATTGAACTCTTCGGCAAAGTATCCCCAGGCAGGATGAAAAACCATGAAAGCCCTGTTCTTCATTCCATCGAGCTTTCGTGAAATTTCCTGTGTAAGCTGATCGAGCTCGGCTTCAAGTTTTTTCCGGTTTTCGGCATACTCGGCTGCGTGCAAGGGATCGACCTGTGCAAGGGTACGCTCGATATTCCTTGCGGCCAGAATCCCGTTCCGGGGCGACATCCAGAAATGCGGATCGATGCTACCATGCCTGTGCCCGTGATCATGGTCATGATCATGACCGTGACTGTGCCCATGCGTTGAAATTTCAATCCCGCTAAAGCCCTCAGAAGCATTGCATACCACCATGTCCGGATTGAGTGCACTGAACTTCTTCATCCAATCCAGTTCGAATTCAATCCCCGATCCTGCTTTGACAAATAACCCGGCGCCCCCCAAAGCAACCATCTGGCTGGGAGTAGGCTCATAGGTATGGGGATTTGCTCCCGGCGGGACCATGACTGTAACATCAACATAGTCGCCACCAACACGCTCGACAAAAAAAGAAAGAGGCACTATTGACGTTACAACAGGAACTATGACACTATCCCTGTTATTCACCTCCTTCCCCATAGCTTCTCCTGAGAGATGAGGAACGATCACGGCAAAGAGCAAGATCACCGTTTTCAAAAAAACCTGATTACTGTTCATATCCTGTTTTCTTCGTTACACATGATTCACATAACCCATTCAATTGAACGAGATGACTGACGATCCTGAATCCGTCAATGTTCATCCCTTCCCGATACTGGCAGTTTGTTATATTGCCAACCTTTCCGCATGAAACGCAGATAATATGGTGATGGTGTCCTTCAGTTTTGTCCACTCCGCATAATGCATAACGGCGCTCGCTGCCAAAGTCAGCAATCCTGAAAAGAATTCCGCATGACGCCAGGGTTTCAAGGTTCCGGTATACTCCCGGCAAACCGCATTGACCGATGCTTTCATTGAGTATTTCCTGAACATCCTGGGGAGAACGAATCCCGCCTTGTTTCAGGAAAAGGTCGATAATTGCTTTTCGGCGCGGCGTTACCTTACATCCCGCCGCCCTGAGCTTGTCGAGTAATTCTTCCACCTTATAAATCGAAATAATTTCTATTTACGAATATAAAAAAGAAATTGTTGAACTGTTGAGATGTCAAAAGAAAAGACGGCCGCCTCGTTGCACCATGAAGCGGCCGTCTGACATAATGGAAATGCTCAAAGGAAGCACTTTTGAATTTTGCCTTTTACCTTTTGACTTGATTTCCCATCCTGTTCATCGCACTGAGCACAGCCTTGATCGATGCCAGACTGATATTGGAATCGATGCCTGCGCCTAAAGATTCATGTCCTTCGACGTCCCCGATGCGAATATAGGCTATAGCCTTTGCATCGGCGCTATGTCCTATCGCATGCTCGGCATATTCGTCAATGCTGAAATCGAGACCGGTATGCTGCCTGACTCCACGGACAAAAGCATCGACCGGACCGTTTCCTTTGGCAGAAAAAGCAGTTTTATAACCGTTCTTGTCAAGAGTGCAGTGTATGGTTGTGGATACTTCGTCATCGCGCTCAGGCTCCCGATCTTCCCAGTTGATCGTGCACTTTTTCATGGAATAAGGCTCATGCAGCCTGATATACTCATCATGAAAAAGATCACGGATCTCCTGTGGAAGAAGCTCCCTGCCGTTCCGGTCAACCTTCGACTGTACAACAGCACCGAAAGAGGGCTGCATCCATTTGGGGATCTCGTAGCCGAAGTCGTTTTCCATAATGTATGCCACGCCGCCTTTTCCGGACTGGCTGTTGATCCTGACGATCGCTTTGTAGGAACAGCCCACATCCTCCGGATCAATCGGAAGGTAGGGCACGCTCCAAACACCGTCTCCGGATCTTCTGAGAGCCCTCATGCCTTTGCTGACCGCGTCCTGGTGAGAACCGGAAAACGCGGTATAAACCAGTTCCCCCGAGTATGGCTGACGGGGATGGACGTTCATTCTCGTGCTCTTGCAATAGACCTCACGAATATGCGAAAGGTCGGAAAAGTCCAGTTCAGGATCTACACCCTGCGTGCAGAGGTTCAGCGCCATGGTAACAATATCCATATTTCCGCAACGCTCGCCGTTGCCGAAAAGCGCTCCTTCAACCCGATCGGCACCAGCCATGACGGCAAGCTCCGCCGAAGCAACAGCGGTTCCGCGATCATTGTGCGTATGCACGCTTATAAGCACCGCACCACGGTCCCTGATGTTCCTGCAAAACCACTCGATCCTGTCCGCAAAAATATTGGGCGTTGACATCTCGACGGTAGACGGAAGATTGATGATTATCGGCTCACCGGACGATGCTCCCCAGGCATCCATAACAGCATGTGATACTTCAAGCGCATAATCGAGTTCGGTTCCCGTAAAGCTTTCCGGACTGTACTGAAACCGAATTCCTTTATTGCCTGAGGCCTTCCTGAGTTCACGGACAAGGATGGTTCCCTTGACGGCAATATTCTTTATCTCTTCCCGGCCCATCCTGAAAACAACATCCCGCTGCAAGGCGGATGTTGAGTTGTAGAGATGGACAATTGCCTTGTTCACTCCTTCCAGAGCTTCGAATGTTTTGTGAATAAGATGCTTCCTCGCCTGCGTCAGCACCTGTATTGTCACATCATCGGGTACAAGTTTTTCTTCGATCAGCCTTCTGACAAACTGAAACTCAACCGCTGCAGCGGACGGAAAACCAACCTCTATCTCTTTAAACCCGATTTCAACAAGCAACCTGAACATATTGAGCTTTTCTTCAACACTCATGGGAACAGGCAGAGCCTGGTTACCATCCCTTAAATCAACGCTGCACCAGAGCGGCGCTTTCGTAATTCTTTTATCAGGCCACGTTCTGTCCGGAATATCCACCGCAGGATAAGGCACATACTTTTCATAATTCATGCTCGCCATCTTTTCTCCCCTTTAATTTCTTCCATAACAAAAAAAGCCACCAACCCTTGTGAGGCAGGTGGCTATAATTGCCGGTATCTCTTTTCCAGAACTCTCTTACAACACACCTTTCCCACAACAGTCTTCCTGTAGCAATAGCAGACCGTTTAGCAAAAGGCTATGTAGAGTAGTTCCATTCATAATGCCTTCAATATACAAAATCGATGTGAACTTACAACCGGAGACACTGCCAAAACGCTCCCTCAATAACAATACTCAGGACTACCCGGCTTTCAGGCGCATCAGCAGGCGGTTCCTGCTGTCAAAAAGTTCGAGCGTTTTTCCGGTTATTTTCCATCCCGAGGTTTTCTTCAGGACTGCAAGAAACGCCTGTTCAACACTGTTTGACTTGCCGGGACAGGCCATGCGTGTTGTCGCCAACCTCGAAAATGAAAGTGTCGTCGCGCCTTTTGTATACTCCCCCATAAGACTGTTGCACCCGGTAAACCCCTTAACGCTGTTGCCGTACAGCGACAAAACCAGATTCGGGGCTTTTCTGCCCTCACCTACAATGTCCTGAACACCGGTAATGGATATCACACGCCAGTATGTCCCGCCAAGCGTTATCGAAGGTTTGCCGGGATCTTTACAGGTGCCCCCAGGCCAGAAACGCTCGAACTTTTGAACGACAATATGCTCACGGGGAGCCGAACCGGTTTCCGGCTTGCGCATCACGAACGTTCCCCTGAGGGCAGCCAGAACCGGTTTGCCCGGTCCGGGGCGCAACGCAAGATATTGCTTCTCGACAGAAGCACCTTGCGACTGGAATACCAGGGGATAATTTTTTCCGGTTTTGCACTCTTTGAATGTAAAAGCGTCCGCCATGTAGAGAAGCATACCGTTCACCTTCATGGGACCGGAAAGCATATCGACAAAGGGCGTCTTCCTCAGGCTGTAATCGAGTTTTGAAACAATCTCATTACCGCGCTGGTCAAGCAGCCGTATCTCATTTCCGGACACATAACGAAACTGCAGCGGCCACTTTTCGCCGTTGTCCAGCACCAGGCGATTGCCTTTCCTGTACCACCTGCCGAGATCGTACTCAGTCTTGTCCTCCCCCCCTTTTACTCCGACGGATACACGCTTCAGGCGAAACGTTTTGCTGTCAAACAGGGTAACGGTAAGTTGCTTCGAACGGCAGTCCGCACAAGGTATGGTACCGGAATAGGTAATGTTACCGACGGACGGCTTGATGTCGGGTTCCGTAATCTTTACTCCGCATCCTGAGATAACGACCAGCAACAAAAGACACAAAAAAACAGCAGCATGACGCATAAAAAACCTCCGTTTATCGATCTAAGCAAGACATAAAGGCATCTGTAAACACAATAAACTATCTGCATCCTATAAAATCAAGAGTCACTCTGCAGTGTTTTGCGCAACTGTTCAGGTGTTTTTCCCGTCCAGACATGAAACGCCCTGAAAAAAGAATTCGGCTCTTCGAAACCGAGAAGAAACGAAATCTCCGCTTCCGAAAAGTTTGAGGTTTTCAGGTAGTATTTCGCAAGCTCTTCTCTGGTTTTGTGTAATAAATCCTGAAAACTCCTTCCCTCCTGTTTAAGCTTTCGCTGCAGGGTTCTTGTGCTGATAAAAAGCTTGCGTGATACGGCACCGAAATATCCGTTCATGCCAATTTAAGGGCACCTCTATAAATTGTCGTGAGCGACTTGAGGACAAGGCGGAAGGAGCGCAGAAACAGTAGTCTACACAGAGTACATAACAGGATTTCGAGCACCGACCAACGATGTATTCAGGTCGCGCAATAAATTAATAGAGGTGCCTTTAACAGCTAAAGACAACAACGCAACTAAGGCGAGAGAGATAAAAATGAATGAGGGAAATTGAATGGATATATATCAGCTCTTTCAAGCCGCTTCCCGGAATCAAGTCTGATTGACCTCAACGGAGATTTGTTGTATCTTAAACGATATTCCGCTGGTTACCTGACCCGTTAAGCGATAGTGTCGATTTGATCGATCTCGAAACCGGTCAGACACAAACGATGGAGAAGGTTGTCCGAAAAACCATATAAAGAAAAGGAGGAACGAATGAAAAAAATGTTCTCTGTCTGCCTCATCTTGATCTTGACCTCGGCAGCAGTTATGGCGGAACATGCGATATCGAGCAAAAAAAATCCAGAGTTTCTTTATGTTCTAAGCGCTAGTTCAGGATCGCTCGAAGGCGAGACATTGAGGTTAACAGATATTCCCATGGTTGTTTATTTCTCTGATCGGCCATCCAGAATAGCAGGACATATGAGTCTCAAGGATTTTCTTCAGGGTTACAACAAAGGATCTGACAGCTTCAAAGCCGATCCTCCAAATGGGATATTATCGGTATATACCCCAAAGGGCAATGATAATATTGTAGTTGAAATCAGAAATCTTGAGCTCAAAGGCAATGTTCTGATTTGCAGCGTTCGAATACTTGAAGGGAACACTTTTTCATCTTTCAAAAATGCCAGTCTTTTTATTGACAGTAGCTGTGAGAGTGTCCAGTCTCCAGCTTGCCGGCATGGAACTTTTTAGAGCACCTCTATTTATTGTCATGAGTGGTTCAAGTGCAAGACGAACGGAGCACAGCTCAGCAACTATAGCAAAGTCGATTTAGATACATAATTATTATTAATTTAACAAATAAATCGTGATGAAAAACAATAAAGCTTTAGTTATTGTTTTTGTGTTATTATTTATTCTAGTGGTGTTAGCTGGGGCAGTAATAATACAGAAACAATACTTTTCATCTGGTAAGGAAAATGTCTCTCTGTTCTATGTAGTTCATGGAGAAACGTCGGTTCAGAACAACTCTTTGAGTATTGCTCCAGAACATATTCATTGGTTCACTAACAGGCCAGTTCGCAAGGCTGGAAAGATGAGCGCAGATAATTTAGTTGATTTATGGAACAAAGACTTTAAGGCTTCACCGCCGAATGCTGCCATTACCGGTAGTAATGTAAGTGCAGTGGTGGAGATTGATCAAGCAACATTTAACAATGGCAAGCTCAATTTTGAATATGGAGTTATTTATGGCGAACTGCCTAACGGTGATCTGGGAACAGCATCAGTTTTTATAGACTTGGCAACCGGAAATGATGTTGGTCAGCAAATATATATACACCGTAATGCGATCCACTAATGACCCGCATTACAAGTAAACGCTGGCTATCAAATAATTAAAATAAAAAACCACAATCCTATGCTAAAAAACAAAAATCTTACCACCATAATAGTGGTGGTACTAGCACTAGCTGTAGCAGTACT
>JAKSDC010000129.1 GCA_022360275.1 Chlorobiales bacterium | reverse complement strand
CCCTGAAAATCTTACCGAAGAGCAGCGTATTCCCGATAACCTGACTGCGCTTGGCGAGTTGGCGAAAACCCGTGAAGCCAACATCATCAAGCTTCCCAACATCAGTGCATCGATTCCCCAGCTTCAGGCGGCTATCAAGGAGCTGCAGGAAAAAGGGTACAATATTCCCGATTTTCCTGAAGATCCCAAAACCGATGCTGAAAAAGAGCTCAGAGCACGTTTTGCAAAGGTGCTTGGAAGTGCAGTGAACCCGGTGCTGCGTGAAGGAAACTCCGACAGAAGAGCAGCCGCTTCGGTCAAGCAGTATGCAAAAAACAACCCGCACCGCTTGAGAGCCTGGGAAGAGGGTTCAAAGGCACATGTGGCCCACATGGATGGCGGGGATTTCTACGCCAGTGAGAAGTCTGCAACCATGAACGGGGCAACCGACGTTCGCATCGAGTATGTCGATAACGACGGGAGTGTGACGGTTCTGAAGGAAAATATTGCCCTGCAGGATGGTGAAGTTGTAGACACTTCCTGTATGAGTGCCCGCAAGCTGCGTGAATTTTTCGCCAATCAGATAGAGGATGCGAAAAATAACGATCTGCTTTTATCGCTGCATCTTAAGGCCACGATGATGAAAGTATCGGATCCGATCATGTTCGGTCATGCCGTTTCGGTATTCTACAAGGATGTTTTCGACAAGCATGAAGATGTGCTTCAGGGACTAGGCGTCAATGTCAACAACGGCCTTGGTGATCTGTATGTGAAAATTCAATCTCTTCCCGAAGAAAAGCAGGCTGAAATCGAAGCCGATATTCAGGAGGTATACAAAAACCGTCCAGCTCTTGCCATGGTTGATTCGGACAAGGGAATCACAAACCTGCATGTGCCGAACGATATCATCATCGATGCATCCATGCCGGTTGTTATCCGTGACGGCGGTAAAATGTGGGGGCCTGACGGCAAGCTTCATGAAACCAAAGCCATAGTTCCAGACCGGTCCTATGCCACCATGTACCAGGAGATGGTCAAGGATTGTCAGAAAAACGGTGCATACGATGTATCGACCATGGGCAGTGTGTCAAATGTCGGTCTTATGGCTCAGAAAGCCGAGGAATACGGTTCACACGATAAAACATTCGAGGCTCCGGGCAACGGTACTATCCGGGTAGTCGATGCTGCAGGCAACGCGATGCTCGAGCAGCGTGTCGAACCGAGGGATATCTTCAGGATGTGCCAGGTCAAGGACGCCGCAATCCGCGACTGGGTAAAGCTTGCCGTCAACAGGGCAAAAGCCACCGGTGCACCGGCGGTATTCTGGCTGGACAAGGAAAGAGCGCATCATATCCAGTTGATTGAAAAGGTCAACACCTATCTTAAAGACCATGATACTACCGGTCTCGACATCAGGATTATGTCGCCGGTCGAAGCAATGCGGTTCTCTCTCGAACGGATCAGACAGGGCAAAGACACCATTTCGGTGACCGGCAACGTGCTCAGGGATTATCTTACCGACTTGTTCCCGATTCTCGAACTTGGCACCAGCGCAAAAATGCTTTCTATCGTGCCTTTGATGAACGGCGGCGGTTTGTTCGAAACCGGTGCCGGCGGCTCCGCTCCGAAGCATGTGCAGCAGTTTGTTAAAGAAGGGCATCTGAGATGGGATTCGCTGGGCGAGATGCTGGCACTTGGCGTTTCATTCGAACATCTGGGTAATACCTTCGATAACGAGAAGGCAAAAGTTCTTGCGGAGACGGTTGACCAGGCTGTCGGTCGATATCTTGAGAACGGCAAATCACCTTCACGCAAGGTCAATGAACTCGACAACCGTGGAAGCCACTTCTACTTTGCCATGTACTGGGCCAGGGCTCTTGCCGATCAGGACAAGGATCAGGAACTCAAGGCTAAATTTGCAGAAGTTGCCGAAGCGCTTGAAAGCAACGAACAAAAAATCATCGATGAGCTCAATGGCGCACAGGGGTCACCGGTCGATCTTGGCGGCTACTTCATGCCGGATGACGAGAAAGCATCGAAAGCCATGCGTCCAAGTGCAACGCTTAACGCCATCATCGATGCTCTCTGAGAATGGATGAAATGCGGCTTTTTTGTACAAGCCTCCTCTTGACCAGAGGAGGCTTTTTTTGTAGAATTTTTTTCTCTGAGTTCTTGTAAGGAAAGGCTTTGCAGATTTCAGCGGAACCGACTGTCGGATCTGCTTGTTATTTACAGCAGAACCGGCTTATATTGTTTCTCTGGCCCCCGCTATCGTTGTCCGATACCAGGCTTGGCTTTTACAAGAGACTTTAATAAAACAGGTTAGAGTCCGAGTTTGCTTACTATTCCTAAAGATATCCCGCAATGAAAATTTCCCGCCGTTTTACCACGAAAGGCCGTAATGTTTACGAGATGTTCGAGTACACGAAACGTTCGTCCGTACTTCGCAATCCCGATGGATCCAAGGTATTTGAGATGAATGATGTCGAGGTGCCGAAAGAGTGGTCCCAGGTTGCCGCTGACATTCTTGCACAAAAATATTTCAGAAAAACAGGGGTTTCGCAACGGGATGAGAAAGGCGATGTTGTGCTGGATGAAAAAGGACAACCTGTTACCGGCGGTGAACATTCGATCAAGCAGGTTGTGCACCGTCTCGTAGGGTGCTGGAAAGAGTGGGGAGAAAAGTACAAATATTTCGATGCTCAGGAGGATGCTCAGGCTTTTTATGACGAGGTTGCCTATATGCTGATCGGACAGATGGGCGCTCCCAATTCGCCTCAGTGGTTCAATACGGGCCTCAAGTATGCTTACGGTATAGAGGGACCGGCACAGGGTCACTTTTATGTTGACAGCGGGAGTGGTGAAACGAAAGAATCAAAAGACGCCTATTCGAGGCCCCAGGCACATGCATGTTTTATCCAGTCGGTCAAGGATGACCTGGTGAACGATGGCGGAATTTTCGATCTTGCCATGCGGGAAGCGAGAGTGTTCAAGTTCGGCAGCGGTTCGGGAACCAACTTTTCAAACCTGCGTTCATCAGGGGAAAAGCTCAGCGGGGGAGGCAGCTCTTCCGGGCTGATGAGTTTTCTCAAGATTTTTGACTCTGCCGCCGGTGCAATAAAATCCGGGGGTACGACGCGGCGGGCGGCAAAAATGGTTATTGTCGATATCGATCATCCCGATGTTGAAAAGTTCATAGAGTGGAAAGCAAAGGAAGAGGATAAGGTTGCGTCGCTTGTAGCCGGTTCCAAAATTTGTTCCCGGTTCCTCAAGGGAATTGTCGATGAAGCGGTTGAAAATGGCAGTGACCGGCACAAAAATCAAAGGCTGAATACGCTGATCAAGAATGCCGTTGCCCGTGGTGTCCCGATGACTTACATCGTAAGGGTGCTTTCACTTGTAGATCAGGGGTTTACATCGCTCGACTTCGATGAGTACAACACACATTATGAATCTGAAGCTTACCAGACTGTTGCCGGCCAGAATTCGAACAACACCGTCAGGGTGACCAATGCTTTCATGAAAGCGGTTGAGAATGACGAGTTGTGGGAGCTTAAAGAGCGGACGACAGGAAAGCATGCAAAGTCGGTCCGGGCACGCGATCTCTGGGATAAAGTCGTCATGAGCGCATGGAAATGTGCCGACCCCGGTCTGCAGTTCGATACGACCATCAACGACTGGCATACCTGTCCGCAAAGCGGTCGTATCAATGCCAGCAACCCCTGTTCGGAGTACATGTTTTTGGACGATACGGCTTGCAATTTGGCAAGTTTGAATCTCGGGCGCTTTCTTGATGAAAAACAGGGTAGAATAAAGGTCGACGATTTGCTGCATGCAACGCGGCTCTGGACGGTCGTTCTTGAGATTTCGGTGTTGATGGCTCACTTTCCGTCGAGGGATATTGCCCGTCTGAGCTATGAATTCAGAACGCTCGGTCTGGGTTTTGCAAACCTCGGCACGGTTCTCATGATTATGGGAATTCCCTATGACTCGCCAAAAGCGCTTGCAATCGCCGGAGCGATATCCGCGCTGGTCACCGGTGAGGCGTACAAGGCCTCCGCAGAAATGGCAAAAGATCTGGGGGCTTTTGCACGATACGGGGAGAACGCTACGGATATGCTGCGGGTGATAAGGAATCATCGCAGGGCAGCGCATAACATGTCGGAAGACGACTACGAAGGCCTCATGGTCAAGCCTCGCGGGATTGATTCCGAGTATTGCCCAACCTATTTGTTCAAACAAGCCGGAAAGGTTTGGGACAAAGCGCTTGAGATGGGTGAAAAATATGGTTACAGAAACGCTCAGGTCAGCGTCATCGCGCCAACAGGTACTATCGGGTTGGTCATGGATTGCGATACGACCGGCGTCGAGCCCGAATTCGCGATTGTCAAGTTCAAAAAACTTGCCGGCGGCGGCTATTTCAAGATTGTCAACCAGTCGGTACACAAGGCGCTCGAAAGGCTTCAATACAGTGATAAACAGATAGAGGATATTGAAAAATACTGCAAGGGGCACGGCACCTTGACCGGTTGTCCGACCATCAACCGCCAGTGGTTGAAAAACAAGGGGTTTACCGAGGACAAGATAGAAGCTGTCGAAGCCCAGCTGGAAAATGTTTTTGATATCCGTTTTGCCTTCAACAAGTGGATTCTCGGAGAAGAATTCTGTGAATCACTGGGTTTCACCGAGGCGCAGCTCAATGACCAGAACTTCAACATGCTCGAAGCTCTCGGTGCTTCATCTGCAGATTATGAAACTGCAAATGATTACGTTTGCGGTACCATGACCGTAGAAGGAGCGCCGCACCTGAAGCTGGAACATTTGCCGGTGTTCGACTGTGCAGGGAAATGCGGCAGCAAGGGCCTTCGCTTTATCAACCACATGGCTCACGTACGCATGATGTCGGCTGTTCAGCCGTTTATTTCCGGCGCGATATCCAAAACCGTCAATATGCCTGCAACTGCTACGAACCAGGAAATAGCGGAAGTCTATTTCTCTGCATGGCAGCACATGATCAAGGCGATTACCATTTATCGTGACGGTTCAAAACTTTCGCAGCCTCTTAACATCAGCAGTTACGATGATCTCGACGAAGTGATCATGCTGGGCACAGAGGACGATGTCGATGAAACCAAAGGCCCGAAAGAAATGCAGGAGCGGATTGTCGAAAGAATCTATCACCGGTCGGAACGCCGTATGCTGCCGAAACGCAGAAAAGGCTATATCCGTGAAGCGTATGTCGGCGCTCACAAGGTATTCCTGAGAACCGGCGAGTATGAGGACGGTTCCCTTGGTGAGATATTCATCGACATGTACAAGGAAGGGGCATCGTTTAAAGGCTTGCTCAACTGTTTTGCAGTCCTTGCGTCCAAGGCGCTGCAGTATGGAATGCCTCTTGAAGAGCTGGTGGACAGCTTTACCTTTACCAGATTTGAACCTGCAGGCATGGTGCAGGGCCATAACGTCATCAAGAACGCCACCTCGATTCTCGATTATGTTTTTCGTTCCATCGGCTACGATTACCTGGGACGGAAAGACTTTATCCATGTCAAGGCGGTTGACGAAATCTCATCGGAGGATGCGGAGCAGGGAGAGAAAGACGGCGACGCAAACGGTCATGTCAGTCCGGAAGGGATGACTTCCGATGGCTCCTCTTCTCCCACACGGCTGCATGGGAAAGCTGGCGTGCAAACGGAAACAGAAGCTACAGGTTCTGTCGATACCCAGATAATCCAGGCCAAGGTTCAGGGATATTCCGGCGAGCAGTGCGAGAACTGCGGCTCGATGAGAGTTCGCCAGAACGGAACATGTAAAGTGTGCGAGGATTGTGGAATGACCACCGGCTGCTCCTAAAACCATTTTCTGCCTGTTGCGCGGTTCGATTGCTGCGTTGGGTGGTGCTCGAAATCCTCACGTACTATCAGTACGCTCCGGTTTCTGCGCTCCATCCGCCTTGCACTCGAACCGCTCACTACAGCAGACATCCGGTTTGTATCCCTGGGTAAAATTCGCCGAGATTCGGACTTTTGAACAAAGTGAAGGAGGCTGTCTCAAAAGGGCAAACCAAAGCAAAATCGAGCTATCTGTAAAGGTAGCCCATTGCATTTGTGGGTTTAGCTAAGATATTATTGTAAAAACACTAAAAGGATTTAAGCCATAATACACAGGATCTCCGTAAAAACAAGAAAGCTGCCTCATAATTGACTTATGAGACAGCCTCTTTTTTCGTATCCCCCGTCCGAAATAGATATGCCCATAACGTTATAGCATCTCTTGCCTGTAATACCTACCAGCCCTCATGGCTTTTCGCTAGTCGCATAGGTATGCTAATAGTATAGTATGCTGTTACGGGCATTAAATTCAGACGTTTGTTTGAGCGTGAAGCAAAATTGTGGTAAATTTTGTAAAAGAATTAAGAGGAATCTGTAGTACAGATAATAAATAATGTTGGATATGAAAGTGAAAAAAGGAATAATGAATAATCCCTATGACTTTATTGATAT
>JAKSDC010000110.1 GCA_022360275.1 Chlorobiales bacterium | reverse complement strand
CATCCGTCTATGCCCTCGATTCGCGGAGTCGGGTATGACCATGTTCCCCTGATTGAAAATCATAAAGAGCACGGCGCAACCCTTCATATTCTTAAACGCCCTTCACGAAGCGGGTTCATTATGAAAAACGACATCGATGCAGGCAGGATCATCAGAACGAGGAAGCGGAAGCTGAGCCCTCAGGCAACCTATGCTGATATAAGGATTTTCAACCAGCAGATTGCCCTGGAAATGCTCGATGAATTATCTGAACAGCTTCTCGCGTGGGGGGACATCGAGACGGCGTACCGTGAACTCTCTATTGAAGCGGAGAAGAACAACCTGGCCTGGGCGGAACGATACATCGATTCCTCGACCCTGCAAAAGATGCTTCGGGAATTGAGAACATCTAATCCCGGTCACCGGGTGTTCGTAAAGAAGAGTCTCTCTTAAAGGCACCGCTGTTAATTTGTTTCGCGTATTCCCTTTTACTCCACGGAGATCGAAACCGAGCTGCTGCTTCGGGTTTACTTGCCCTCTGCTCGCAGCAGGTCAGCCAGGGATTTCCCTTAGAAACAGGTGTTGAGTATTGCTGCACCGCGAAGCAATGACATGTCGGAGCCGATGACGGCAGCCTCCCCTATAACATCCAGAGAGACAGCGTTTGATAGGTCGAAATGCATTTCCGCACCGAGATAGCCGATATTGTGATCGTCGGAGGAGGAAGAAACGGTGGTAGTTTCACCGATCATGATGATTGAGGCACTCTCATCACCAGGTGAGGTACGGTTGAGCCAGCCGATGCGTCCGGTTAGCCGCGCGATATCACCAAACTGCCTCGTCGCGGCAAGCTCCAGCCGACCTTCGAGCATATCGACGTTTCGGCTGTCAAGCACAGCATTGGCCGCTGACGGACCTGTCTCGGTATAACCGTCAATCCACTGTGTGGCATAGCGGATGCGCACTGATGGTGTCCAGTTCCAGCCGTTTACAGGTGATCCTCCCAGCTCGATACCGATGGCAGCTTCAGGTGACAGCCACCAACTGTCGTAAGACGCTTTGGCTGAGGAGACGCCGAGCGGTGCCAGATTGTCGTTAACGAAACGATTGTCGGAATGGTTGAACATACCGCCGGAAAAGGCCGTGGTGACAAACACATTGCCTAGGGTCTTGCGCCCGTAAAGAGCTGCAAACCAGCCATTGGCCGTGTTGTCCCAGGACTCGGCAAAACGGCTGTTCGCATCGAACCAGCTCCAGCCATACCCAGCAAGGATCCCCAAGGACAGATCAGGGGAGACAGAGTGATCATAGCCCAATGCAAAGCCGCCATGGGAAAAGTCGTAGTCAAGCGCTGCTGCTTTACCCTCATAGTTAGCGGTTGATCCGAATCCGGACATCCACCAGCCGTCGTCACACCCGCGACGGCTCTCAAGCCGCGGCAGGATCAGGAGTGAGACATTGCCTGAAATATCAGCCAGCATGTCCGAACCGGCGGCAATGGCTGTCGGGTCGAAGGTCGCTGCCTGCTGAGTGCCTGCATTGTAGAAAATTGGCACATCGCCTGAAAGGGTTGGTCCGCCGCCCTCCATAGTGCCGGTAGACAAATCCCACAGGATCGAATGCGACGGGCCGGAAGAGATGCTAAGCGCCGTGTTTGTACCAAGATCGATCCTGCCGCCGATGAAGGACGGTGCGTTGAGATTGAGCGTGTTGCCGGAGCCTTTGAAATGGAAAGAAT
>JAKSDC010000183.1 GCA_022360275.1 Chlorobiales bacterium | reverse complement strand
TCGTCTTGAATATAAGAGGAAAGTTGATATTATTCTTTGCGAGTCCGATCAAGAAAAGAAAAGAATAACGGGTTCGTTAACGCGTGCTCAGTCATTTCCTTTTTTGGGTAGAATCGTATTTTCAAGAAAAGTGCAGGATGAAGCAATTGGAAATGAAAAACCTTTTAGGGTGTATCTTCAGCACGAGCTATCACATTCGCTTACTCAACAGAACTTGTCTTTGTTTGGAGCGTTTACATTTCCTGCGTGGCTTAATGAAGGTATAGCCGTATACTCAGCTACTCAGTTTGGTAAAGCAGGTTATTTTACTCAACGAGAAGTTGCTGAACATTTATCACAAGATGTTTTCTTTCATCCTTACTGGTGGTCACAGCCATTGCAGCAGGCACCAATTGAATCCAAAGAGTTCAAGCTAAAAAACAAGTACTATTTTATATATTCCCAATTCGGATGCATTGTGGATGATTTGATAAACACATATGGACGCGACCGCTTCATTGTTTATTATCATCAGTTACTTGAAAATAAAAATAACGAAGACGTATTTTTAGATGTGTTTGGTGTTTCATTTTTCGATTATTTAAATGAATTCAAAACACGAATGGTGTCAAAACTATCCTGACATTTGCATGAAAATGAACGATTTTTGCGCCGCTACACGCCACGAAAATTCCCGGTTATGCCATGTGTAATGTGCTATGAGAAATGAATGAGACTTCCAAGAATATTCGTCGGGTTCAGTAGTACCGATATTGATTACTATCGCCTGATGTATGTTTCTGGAAAAAGGAGACGTCCATAACTATGTGAAGTTGGCTTATGAGAATTGAATCAGAAATATCCGGATGAACTGGGAAAAGGGCAGAAATGCTGTTCATGAATTCCTATACTGCGGGGATGGATGTAAGGCCTGACGTCGGGCATCAGTGGGGTAGTGAGGCTTCCGTGTTTCCGGCAGGTTCTTGGGGGCCGGTTGCTTTGAACGCTTCATGGAGCGTGGTATTACCCTGCGGAAAACAGCCGTCAAAAGAAAGTGCGAAAAATATCTCTTCTGGAACACCCTCCAATCCAAGCCCGGGAACATTGTCAAATCCAAATTTCCTGTAATACTGCGGATGCCCGATGAGACAGCAGCCTTTAGCGCCGAGGTCTTTCAATCGTGACAGCCCTTCCTGTATCAGCGCTGTGCCAATACCCTTTCGCTGGTAGGGCGGCAGCACTGAAACCGGTCCAAGTCCGTACCAATCAGTGGTGCCATCTGAAATGACCACGGGAGAAAATGCAATATGCCCCACAACATGGCCATCTACTTCTGCGACCAGTGATAAGGTCAAGGCCCTTGCGGAACGAAGCTCCTCG
>JAKSDC010000079.1 GCA_022360275.1 Chlorobiales bacterium | reverse complement strand
GCTGTCGGTCAGCATGGCCACGGTGCCGGTCGGCAGCTCCTGCCAGGTCTCTCCGGCGTCGCCGGAGCGAAACAGGTGACCGCGCAGCCCGAAGAGCAGGACCGTATCGCCGGCCAGGGGCAGGCAGGCGAAGAAGGAGCCCTCATAGGGTGATGGCAGCGAGGTCCAGGTGGTGCCACCGTCGTCCGACCGGTAGACAGCACCGGCCTCGGCTGCGATGAAGAGACGCTGCGGGTCGGCCGGTGAGACGGCGAGGTGATGCAGGTGCAGGTCGTCGTCGCTGATGAAACGGGACGACCAGGTGGTGCCACCGTCGCCGGTCTCGAGGAACAGGCCGTAGGCACCGACGGCAAAGCCGTTGTCGGCATCCTTGAACCAGACGTCGAAGAGGGGGCTCTCCACGGCCACGTCACGGTAGACCAGCTGCCAGGTCTCGCCGCCGTTGTCGGTGCGGACGATCACGGCGTCATGGCCCACCGCCCAGCCCCGGCGCTGGTCATGGAAGTGGACCCCGGTCAGGGTGGCACTGACCGGTGCCGGCATCTGCTGCCAGCTCGTGCCATGGTCGGACGAGCGCAGGATGTGTCCACGCTCTCCCACCACCACCAGCTGATCGCCGGCTGCTGCGCCGTCGAGCAGCAGGGAGGTGGTGGCGCGAGGCGCCATCACGGCCGGCTCGGGCATGGGCTCTTCCTGTCCGGCGATCTCCTGCGCACAGCAGGGACCGCCGAGCAGGAGAGCAACGACAACGATCGTTGCTGTCCGGGTGTGCATCTGGCTGTCCGCTAGCGCCTGCCGGCCCGCCGGAGCGCCTCGGGGGTGTAGTCCTC
Source organism: Chlorobiales bacterium (assembly GCA_022360275.1). Lineage (GTDB taxonomy): Bacteria > Bacteroidota > Chlorobiia > Chlorobiales > Chlorobiaceae > Prosthecochloris. Next base: position 438 of record JAKSDC010000079.1, on the reverse strand, counting down.
GGCCGACCGTTTGATGTCGAAGTCGTACATGGTACTGGCCTCGTTATCGAGACCGATGGCCAGGTAGCGACCGGCCTGCAGATTGGTATGCACCTCGAGGGTTGTCCAGAGCATGGGTACGTCGTAGTAGTTGATCACGTGGCCCTCGGAGACGCGCCACAGCTGATCACGGTTGTCGTACTGGTCAACCAGCAGGATCTGCCAGCTGTCCTCGTCGATGTAAAAGGTGCGGCGTTTGTAGAGGTGCCGTTTCCCCTGCTTGAGGGTGGCGTCGACCACCCAGACCCGGTGCAGCTCGTAGCGCAGATGCTCGGGGTTGACGTGCAGCGGTGTCAGGATCTCCTTGTAGGTCAGGGAGTCGCTGTGCAGCTGATAGCTGTTGTAGGGAACGTAGATCTCCTGCTTGCCGACCAGCTTGTAGTCGTAGCGGTCGGTGGC
>JAKSDC010000101.1 GCA_022360275.1 Chlorobiales bacterium | reverse complement strand
TGTGGTTATGTCGGAACTGAGTGCTATATTCTTGACCTTCTCAACGGTTTTGTCATCCCTGATAACCGCATTGGTTACATCCAGCAGTTGGGAATGGATTGCCGTAACGGTTTCCCAAGTGGGCTCCTCGTCCGTGTCCCAATAGCCGTCTGGCTCCTCCGGACCTGCATCACCGTCCGGATCGATATCTGTAAATGATTCCTTGATGCCGTAGTAGGACTTTGTTTCGGAAGAGTCCGCATCACCCCGGACGTAAAACCGGCCGGTGCCGAAAAAGATCCAGCGGTTGTTCTTGTTGTCCATCCCCACGGTGGGCGCCGCCACCACCGGTTTTGAGAGATAGGTATCCGTAAAGCTGAGAAGCTCGCTGTCCCCGTCCCAGTCCACAGGGTTTAACTTATTGTCGATCACGATCCGCCTCATTTTTCCTTCCCACCCGTAACTGCCGACGCCCACTGTGCCGAAATAGACCGCGTCGGCATTAAAGTCCAGGTTATAGTCCACTGACACCGGCTCTGAAATGAATGAATCCGCATCCAGTTCCTGGTAGTAGTCATGGAAACCGGGTGATGAGGTCGGGGCTGAGGTCCAGGTACCGGAACTGTCCAGGGTGATGACCTGTTTGTTCAGAACCAGCTGTTTAAGGTCCAGGACAAACAACTTGGCGGTTTGGGAGCTTGCTGCACCGTCAAGGGCGGTTGAGCTCCCGTTGATGTCCGCCTTGCCGCCGGCAGATGCCGGGCCTGATCCAAATACCAGATACCATTCATTTTCATTGATCACGCCTGTTGAGGTGTCCTTGTCGTTCATGGGAACCACCACAGGATAGCATGTGGTGTACCCCAGTCCGTCAAACCGTATCTCCGCCAGGACCTCGGGAGGTGACTCAGGATCGGTGATGTCCATAATAAAATAGGCCGAAGACATGGTGCGGTCAGCCCCCGTTGTTGTGGCGCCGTCCGTTTTATCCATATCAGCGGTAATTTCGCCTCCCCCGAAGCGCATGCCGCACGCGCCGCCCCGAGCGCGTGCGCCCACGCCT
>JAKSDC010000091.1 GCA_022360275.1 Chlorobiales bacterium | reverse complement strand
GATCTGGGCCCTTTCTTCGGGCGTTACCCGCTCACCCACCAGCTCCCGAACGGGATCGCCGAAATTGTGTTTGATGGCAAAGCCGATGAAGCTGATGATCAGCATCACCATGATGGCCTGCACGATTCGTTTGACCGCAAATGCGAACATGGTATTCCTGTCGGCAGAACAGGGGGGATCGGATCAGTGGATCCCCCCTGCTTTCTTATTTTTTACACCTCGGGTTCCGCATCATGCAACTTATTTAACCGTCAGGTTCCCAAAATAAGGGAAATTCATGACGTTGACGATCTCCTCGGTGTTCATATCGGTCTTGGATGCCCAGGACAGGTTCTGCCAGTGCAGCGGGACAAAGGCGGCATCGTCATACAGGATTTTTTCGATTTTTTGCAGGATGGCCGAACGTTTGGCGATATCGGTCTCCGTATTGGAGGCCAGGGTGAGACGGTCGACTTCGGGATTGCAGTAGTTTCCGGAGTTGTACTGGCCGCGGCCTGTCTTTTTGTCGGGGCACATGTAAAGATACTCGAAGAAGTTGGCGGAGTCTTCGGTATCCGAATGCCAGCCGATCATTTGAATATCCGCCACCCGCAGGTCGAACTGATCCCAGTATTGGGCCTTGGGCATGGTTTTGAGGCTGATTTTGATACCGATCTTGCTCATCATGGAGACGAACGCCTGGGCGATCTTTTCGTCGTTCACATAGCGGTTGTTGGGTGCGATCATGGTGCACTCGAAACCGTTCTCGTAACCGGCTTCCTTCATGAGCTGCTTGGCCTTGGCCAGGTCGTAGCGGGGTTTCAGGTTCTTGTTGTAGCCCGCGTAGCCCATGGGGCTCTGCTGCGCCGCGGTGGTGGCGAAGCCCTTCATGATCTTCTTGGCGATGCCCTCGTTGTTCACGGCGTAGACGATGGCTTGGCGGACCTTGGGATTCTTGAATTCGGGCCGCCGCTTCTGGTTCAACTGCACGGTGATGATCCGCCCGCCGGACATGGTCACCAGGTTGAGCATGTCGTTGTTCCGGATGCGGTCCAGGTCCTGGGGCGGCACGG
>JAKSDC010000184.1 GCA_022360275.1 Chlorobiales bacterium | reverse complement strand
TACGCCATGAAATAAATCATGTCAAGAATAAAATTCAATAATGAATGCTTTTCTTTCATTCGTTCTTGACAAAAGGCCCGCCACATACTAAATCTGAATAAAATTAATAAATTATAAAGATGAATTTCACATCTTTCAAATTACAGCAACACCTGAAATACAAGGCTTTACATATGAATGATACGGCGTCACACCCGGTAATTGATGATATTTCCTCCAAACTGGACAGTCTCACCCCCAAGGCCCAGGCCCTGGGCACCTATATTATGCAAAACCCCTCCAAAGTAGTGTTCATGACCACCAAGGAGCTGGCCGAGGCCTGCGAGGTGAGCGAAGCCACGGTGGTACGGTTCGTGGCCACCATCGGGTACAAGGGGTATGCGGATTTCCAGGATGCGTTAAAGGATTTCATCAACACCGGCCTCTCCCTGCCCGACCGGGTGGATCTCAAGGGCATTGACGAGCCCGGCATGGACCGGCTCCACCGGGGCATCCTGGAGGAGCTCAACAACCTTAAATACCTGTACGAAAACATTGACGTGGAAAAGATGAACCTGTTCATCGACCACATGAACGAGGCCCAGGCCATATATGTTACGGGCTCCCGACTCTCCTACACATTCGCCTACTACCTGGGCTGGTCCCTGACCAAGGTGCGCAAGGGCATCCATATCATGAAGGGCTCCGACTCCACCACCATGGACATGCTCACCAACGCGCCGGAGGAGAGCCTGGTGATCCTCACGGCCACCACCCGCTACCCCAACGAACTCATCAAACTGAGCAAGATGATCCGGCGCTGCGGCCACACCCTGCTGACCCTCACCGACTCCACCATCTCACCGGTGATCCCCTTCGCCCACCACTCCCTGGTGGTGCCCTCCAAGTCCATCCCCTTCATCGGGAATGTGTCGGGCATGCTGGCCGTGATCCAGTACATGGTCCAGGAGCTGGCCCATAGGAAAGGCGAGGCGCTGCGGGCCTACCAGGAACAGCTGGAGCAGGTCTACCTTGAAAACGACATCCTGTTTAACCTTGATCCCAAGTAGAATTGGGTATAGGGTTTTGGCTTTTAACTGAAATGATGAGGTTCCCATGGCATTCGATCTCTCCGTTCTCAGCCTGACCCTGCTGT
>JAKSDC010000124.1 GCA_022360275.1 Chlorobiales bacterium | reverse complement strand
GACGACTTCGATCCCCGGTTTTTTTGAATGGCTTTCGGCAACGAGTGCGGTAATGAAGGTATGCAGGGGTGAAGTATCTTCGGTTGCCGCGTGCGTGCCTCTGGAAAGTGTCGGTGCAAGTGCTGTCTTGCATCCGATGGCGATGCTCTATCCTGATTGCTCTATGATGATATCGATTTCAGAGCCGTGTGAGATTCGTTTATAACAGGGCTACGCGGTAGCGGCAACGGGGGCGCCTATGAATGGGAGGTAAACGTTTTCAGAGGTACGGGGATTTTTGCCGCTTTGTATACATAGTTGTGAACGTCCCTCTTTTCCCTTTTGATTTGTTTTTTGAGGAGTGAGCAAAAGCGCCAGTATATTTTACCTGAAGCATATTAGCAGTTGTATTATGGACGCCTCTATAAATGTTACGCTACCTAATACTTCGTTGTGCAGTGCTTGGAACCCTCATGTACTCTATGTACACTCCGGTTTCTGCACTGCGTCCGCCTAGTAGTCAGCCCGCTCACGACAATTTATCGAGATGTCCTTATGTGATCAATGAGGTTAAAGAGGGTGGCTGTTTATGAATCTTGATAAAATAGCAAGTGAAGCATTGCGATTAAATCTGCGAGATAGGGCAGTCCTTGCAGAAGCTATATGGGAAAGTCTCGAAGATCCCTATTTTATTCCGAATGATATGTCGGAAAAAGAAGCGCTGGCCTTGGCGAAGCAACGTGAAAAGGAAGTCGAACAAGGGGAAGCTCTGCCGCTGTCACATAAAGAACTAATGGACCGGCTGCGGAAATGAAAGTAGAGTATGTCCCGTCAATCGAAGGTGAATTACGTGGGATAATCGAGTATTAAAATACCTGCTCCAAAGGTTTGGGAAATGCATTCCTCGATGAATTTGAAAAGCAGATACTGAGAATCGCTGCCGTGCCTACTCGTTGGATGATTGTCGAAGGTGAGATAAGACGATCATTGATGAGGCACTTTTTTTACATTATATATTTCCGCGTGTTGGAGTCCGATACGATTCGAGTTACGGTGATCAAACATCAGCGAAGGCGCCCTTGAATATGGTCGAAGCAGGAGTTAATGCTATACAATAGGTGATCCAAGGACTTTGCACCAAATTTTAAAGCGTCGGCGAACATCTTCTCCACAGTTCTCACGGTCATTTCCCTATGAATAATTCTTTTGCGGCAAAGATCCATGAATGAGGGACAAACGCTTTAAAAGGTGTGATAAATCTCCGTCGCTTTGTATGCATAGTTGTGAACGTCCCCTCAAACAGGTTTCGATCTGTAAGCTTTTTTTGTTATTAAGGCGCCGAAAAGTGCTTTGATTATCTGCTACCGGTTTCAGGATACTTTACAATTGCAGTATTCTGGAAGTGAGGCTATATTAACCTGTTATTCCGAAACAAGATTGTAACCCTGCTTTCTTTTATTTTCTGCATGACCAGCGATAATCCTATACTCAACAGTCCTTACGAAGAACCGCAGCAGCATTATGCAACCGATGCTGACGGTTCGTTGAACTACGACGATGTCAGGGATGGGCGCAGAATATTCGTGCCGGAAATGCAGCCGATCCCAGTGAAACGGCAACCCCAGGGGAAATTGCTTGAAATCAATGATTTTGTGGCGGAATATGAGGGCCATCTGGTCAATCAGGTTCGTCGTGAGGTTGGGCTGTGGAGAGAAGCGGAATATCCAGGTACGACAAGGGTTACGAAAGAACTGCTGACATTCTGGTTCAACAATCCTGAACGCCATGCCGTCCGCAAGCTTTTCTTTGCGCAGCGTGAAGCGGTAGAAACTGCGGTCTGGCTGAACGAGGTTTCTGAAAAGAGCAATGCGGGTCAGCATATCCTGAGCGTTCTCCAGACCGCTCATTGTTCCGTCAGCACTGAGAAAGAGCAGCAGTTGCCACGGACTGCCTTCAAGATGGCTACTGGTACCGGGAAGACAGTTGTCATGGGGATGCTCATGCTGTACCATCTGTTCAACCGTCAGGAATATCGGCAGGATTCCCGTTTTGCCGACTACTTTCTGATCGTGACACCTGGCATTACAATTCGGGAACGCCTCGGGGTGTTGTTCGTAGACAAACACAGTGCGAACCGGCAGGAGCGTAGTGATTATTATGCAATCCGTGATCTTGTTCCAAGGCAATTTGAGCCTGCTCTCGAAGGTCTGAATGCAAGATTGATCGTCACGAATTATCATTCACTGGAACCCAAAACATTACAGGGAAACAAGAAAAGCCCGTTCGACGGTAAACTCGATGCCGAGGGGAATAAGCAGGAAGCAAAAGAGGATTTCGGCAGGCTGATCAATCGCCTTCTCGGCAGTTTTAGAAAAGGGAGTCGGCTGCTTGTGCTGAACGATGAAGCCCATCATTGTTACTTGCCGAAATCATCAGGCAGGACAAAGGACAACGAAGAGTCCGATGAAAACGCCAAGGCCGCCGTGTGGTTCACCGGGCTTGTGGAAATATCGAGACGTTATAAACTGCAACAGGTATATGATCTTTCCGCTACTCCTTACTATTTGCAGGGGTCCGGTTATAAACCTTACACGCTGTTTCCCTGGGTGGTGAGCGATTTCGGATTGATAGAGTCGATAGAAGCCGGTTTGGTGAAAATCCCTTTTATGCCGGAAAGTGATGATACTCAGGTGCTGAGTATGCCCGTGCTGCGCAACTTGTATGAACATGTCAGTGAAGATCTTCCCAAAAAAGGGCGTAAGAAAAAGAAATCGGAAGCCAAAAAGGAAGGCGGCACGATAACAGAGGAACCTCCCCTTCTTCCCCCACTGGTCAAGGGAGCGCTCGACCAGTTCTACAACCACTATAAAGATTACTGCGAAGGCTTGCGACAGCAGTACGAGGAAACTACCGGGCTGTTTTCCACACCGCCGGTTTTTATCATTGTTTGCAACAACACCTCGGTCTCCAAAGAAGTGTACAAGTTCATTGCCGGGTATGAGTATGAGCAAAAAGACCCTGACGGCTATACGGTTTATGAGATTGTAGAAGGTCATTATCCGTTGTTTTCGAACTACGAGCCGTCAACCCGGAAACCGAAGCATCGTCCCCCGACCCTGCTGATCGACAGCGATGCACTTGAAAGCTCGGATCAGGTCAATAACGAGTTCAAAAAGATCTTTGCTCCTGAAATCGAAGAGTTCAAACGGGATTACGCCATTTTAAAGGGGCAGGGCGCAGCCGAACAGATTTCCGATGCCGAAATACTCCGTGAAGTGGTCAACACCGTCGGTCAACAGGGCAAGTTGGGAGCTCATATCCGCTGTGTCGTATCGGTTTCGATGCTGACCGAAGGCTGGGATGCGAATACCGTGACCCATATCATGGGAATTCGCAAGTTCGGTTCTCAACTTTTGTGCGAGCAGGTTGCGGGCCGCGCCCTGCGAAGGATGAGCTACTATCTCCAGACTTACAGGAAAGATACCGGGGAAGTGGTCGAAGAAAAAGACCGTTACCGCTTCAAAGAGAGCAACCTCATTGAGAAATTTCCGCCTGAATACGCGCACATTATCGGTGTGCCGTTCACTATGTTCAAATCCGGATCGACGACCGTTACGCCTCCCCCTGATTACACGCATATCAAAGCCTTGCCGGAAAGACAGCAGGAGTATGAGATTACCTTTCCCAACATTGTCGGCTACAGATCGGAATATCTCAACGGCGGAATCGTACACGATTTCAGCAGCATCGAGAACTACGAACTGGATTTCTCACGGTTTCCTACTGAAACCGTCATGGCTTGTCCTTTCTCACCGCATCAGGAAACCATGCAGGTGAAATCCGTTCTGGAGAAACGCGACCAGGAACTGCTCTACCTGATAACCAAAGAGTTGATTCGTTACCATTTTACCGATGATGATCACAATCCACGATTCCAGTTGTTCGGCGAGCTGAAACATATCGTCGAGGAGTGGTACGATGAGAAAGTTGTGCTTCTGAACCAGTCGGAT
>JAKSDC010000098.1 GCA_022360275.1 Chlorobiales bacterium | reverse complement strand
GGCGAAACGTCTATCATGCTGTGCCTTGTCAGACGGCGGACAATGGAACCGTTGTTGCGCAGCAGGTAGAGCTCCTGGTTACCGTCGAAAGAAAACGTCGTTGCGAGCTCAAGGGAACCGTTTCTCCATGCCGGATCGATTTTCACGCCCTTCTTGGCTATGGCAACAATTTTCTGAGTCGACAGATCCTTGATGTGCAGATCAGGTCTCCCTCTGGTATAGGTGAGATAGGCAAGCTTGCTTCCGTCAGGAGATAAAGCGGGAGTCAGCGCCAGACCACCGCTGTTGGTCACCCGGACAGCTCCGTAACCGTCAAAATCCGCGAGATGTATCTCCTTTTTACCCCCGTATATTGAAACAAAGGCAATCTTGCTCCCAAAGATCGAGGGTTTGCCGGTAAAAAGTGTTACAAGATCAGCGCAAAAGTCGTGTGCAATCGGTCTCAGATCGTCCCTATCGCCCATGTAAAGTTTTCTCATCAGGAGTTTACCCGTAAGAGCATCATAGACCTCCATATCGATACTCAGGTTCTTGCCTTTCCTTTCAAGCACTCCCCCTGCATACACTTCAGCCCCTACAGAACTGAGGGCAGCGAAATTAATCTGCCTTTTTCCTGCCTGGTACAAATCTCCTCCCGCCACGATATTAAGAGGAGACTTGATAATGGCAAACAGCCCTGTAAAATCGAGACCGCTTTTGATTATCGCATCGATCCCGGCAGCGTACTGCTTGTTTTTGCTTTTCTTCGTGTCAATCGGCTTCAGCACCAACGGAATCCGGTCAACGCCAGCTTTTGAAATCTTGATATATTCTTTCACGGATTCCGCATAAATCGTGAAAGGCAGAAAAACAAGACACCACGCTACAACAAATACAATCCGTAAAACTGAACGATGGGCTTTCATAATCGAACGATAAAAGAATTATGCAGCAACTACGATAATCAACATTCCAGTGAATCAGTTACAACGAAAAACAGGACATATCACCCCCGTCATTGTTTTATGAAAATAATGAACTCCCACGTTTATTTACAAGCAATTCAACTGAAATAATCCGGCTTTACCGGAAAACCGGCAAGTGATTTTTGCGAACTTTTCCCGGTTTACTCTATTCCCTGCGGAGTGAAAACCAACCCTATCCGTAAAGCCTTCCGGCCCATTTCTTCAGGTACTGGGGGCAGGGGGGACGATTTTTGAACAGCCTTAACCACCGTATCATTGAAATAACCGCTGATCGAACCCCTGTCAAGCCTGATATTACTGATTGCACCGCCGGGCTCGATGGTAAGCGCAAGATATGCCTTGATATCCCCTTTCTGTCCGATCAGCTGGGGAGTAAAAGACCAGTTCCGCCGGATAATCGTAACAACCTCAACAAGATACCGTTCATATGGACCCATGGGAGCACCATATTCACCCTCTCCCTGACCGAACCTTCCCGGACCGGATCGTCTATACAAATCGGAAGGGGGACCCTGCTGGACTTTCTGCCGGAGTCGCTCAAGCGTCCGCTCGAAGTCGGTTGGCTGTTTCTGCGGAACATTTTGCTTGGACTCTTTTGGCTTTTCTTTAACCGTTTTTTTCTCGGCCCTCTTCTGCTGATCAGGGACTTTTTTCGGGACTTTCTTTACGGGCTCAGGCTTTTTTTCCGGTTCAGGTTCAACCGGAGGCTGTTCGACAGGAGGTTCAGGTAACGGTTCGGGCTCAGGCACAACAGGTTCTACGGCAGACATGTCGGCCTTTTCGGGTGAACCGGGCCCCGGCAGTGTCACAAGGCTCACGTCTATAACCCTCAACTGCGGACGTTTCACTCCCGTGAGATACTGCAGGTATAGACTCACTGTGACAAGCAGGACATGCAGAAAAACTGATATGGTTAAAGCTGTGAGAAAACGGCGCTTGTTTGCTTTCCGTTCATCACGATTATTCATTCTCATCCGGATTTATTGCATCGTTGGCCGGAATACTTCCCGGCTCGGTAACCATCCCTATCTTTTCAATCCCGGCATCCCTTATCTGCGCCATAATGAACATCACAAAACCGTAGGGCAACGATTTATCAGCTTTCAGATACACTTCCCCTGTCTTATTGATATCAATAATCTCCGGCAGCCTTTCCTGCAGTTCATCCGGCGCAAGCTGATATTTGTTGATGAAAACCTGACGTTTTTCATCGACGCTCACAATAAGCGCCTCGGGCTCAACATCCATTTTTTCATGCGAAGTCTCGGGAGCTTCGACCTTCACTCCATGAATCATCATGGGAGCTGTAACCATGAAAATAATCAGCAGCACAAGCATGACATCAACAAAAGGGGTAACATTTATTTCACTCAACAGCCGACTCGACCGCAGACCCCTTCCACCTGAACCGTTACCCGAGTTCATTGACAAATGACTTTACGAATTCACCGGAAAAATCTTCAAGATCCCTTTCTATCGAATTAATCTGCTGCGTAAAATAGTTGTAGGCTATTACTGCCGGAATGGCAGCTGCAAGCCCTGCTGCGGTTGCCACCAAAGCCTCGGCAATTCCCGGCGCAACTGTTGCAAGTGAAGCAGACTGTGTAACGCCGATGCTCATAAACGAGTTCATGATCCCCCACACCGTTCCGAACAAACCGATAAACGGAGCGGTATTGCCAACGGTGGCAAGAAACGGCACGAACCGGGAAAGGCTTTTGGTCTCCTCATTCGCTTCCCGCCGTACCGCCCTCGAGATACGCTCCTCGGCCCGAGCAGGTTCTTTCAGGTCTCCAAGCGCACGATACTCGATATAGCCGGCCCTGAACACTCTTGCCAGGGGACCGTTCCTGTAATTTTCAGTTTCCCCGAAAACCTTGTCTATACTGGAAACATCAAAAAAGTAATCGAGAAAGCTTCTTGACTCTGAGACGGCCTTGTCTATGCTTCTTGCTTTCATAATAATAATGGCCCAGGAAAACATGGAAAACAGCAAAAGAACAGCAAGTACAAACAAGACAACCGGACCCGCATTAGCAAGCAACGAAAAAAAACCGATCTTGGATGTAAACATAGGTCACAGAAATTTATTGTTCATAAATACAATGCGTCAATATGTCATATACTCTGGGAAAAGAAAAAAGCAAGTGCGCAGCCCGAGAGTGCACAGAGTGTATTAACCACATCATTGTTTACGTAGTGATATCCTTTGATAAGCTTGTTTTCCACAACCGTACCGTCACTTCTGTAACTTTGGGTCCGCTCGGTCACCTTTTCCCTGACAGGATCATAATACTGCGCCTGAACTGTAGCACCAAAAAAGCTGTCAACAAGACTGGCAAGAAGTCCCGAAAAGCCTATAAGCATAAATGACTTTGCAATTCCGAAATCAAGAAGCCATCCTACCTGCATGAGAACCGCACTGGCACAGATCAGAAGAGCACCGACAAATGCGCCTAACGTACCCGGAAAAGAGACGCCCCCTGAAGTACCAACAGGCACGGGCTCCATGGTGGTGATGAGTCGTGCCGTGGGATTGGGCCACATCGTACCGATCTCCGTTGCCCAAGTATCAGACTGAACGGCAGCCAGCGTTCCAAGATAAGCAAAAAAATATGCCGGTTCGTTGGTTAACGAATAAATGATCATGATAATCCATGCAATCCCCCCATTGGCATAGACTTGACCGGCGTCACGCTGGGAACCCTTTTCAAAAACCAGATCAAATCTCGCTTTTCTGTTTCTGCCGAGCTTCGATAAGACCGAGGATAAAAGATAGAACGTAAGCAGAGGAATTGTCCATTGAAGCCCTCCGACACCGAAAATAGTTGTGCCGAGAAGAAACGTTGCCGTCGCCCCGCTGCTGTTGAGGAATTTTACCTTGATGGAAAACAGTGCAAGCAACAACGCGCAGATCCCTCCGACCAGAAACCTGGCAATAAGGCCTGTTCCATCCATATCGATGATATAGAGCACATAGGAAACCGCCAGAGGAATAAAAAGATTGTCAAACCCGAATGAAACAAGCGCTTCCACTGCAGTAGCAATCAAAGCAAGAAGAAGAGCCAACGCCATAAGCTGAAACCAGGCTCCTGCAGACAACCCTTCGTTAAAATCGCCCTTGAAAACAAAAAGACAGGTAAGCAGCAGAAAAAAACTCACGGTGAACATGGTCAATGAGCCTTCGACGGTTTTTCTGCTTTTTGTAAGGTTTTCAATATGAACTTTTCCAAGAGATCCGCCGACAAGAGAAGCAAGAGGATCGGCAATCCCCACAATGAGCACTGAAGTCCTCAGAATCCAGGCATGGCTCTCCCAAAGCAACAGTGAAAGAATGATAAACGCAACTGGCAGCACAATCGGGCCATAGCCTCCCGGCTCTTTATCCTGCTGCATGTGCTGCCCGCTTTTGTCATGAAGAACACGAAAGTAGCCGAAATAAAAGCTTGCCCCGTTAATCACCACAAAAATCAGTGCCAGCAAAACCGGATAAAAGTTTGTCGCAAAACAAACAGGAAAAAAAAACAAAACAAGCCCCAGACTGAAATGCAGCACTTTTCTAAGCACAAAACCGTTGACGGCAAACTTCCTGACCAGTAACTCGAAAAGCAGCAGCAGCAGCACCAGAATTCCCAGAAGCAGAAAAAACATCGGGAGGTCTTGCTGAACAGGGACTTGCAAACGTAACATATTGCAATAATTTCAGTTGTAAATCCTTTCAAAACCTTATAAAAAGTAGAATCAACGCAAAATACAGGAAAAAACACAGCCAGAAAAGACGCATATCACAAAAATGCAACATCCATTAAGAACACCGCTTTTTACCTTTCCTGATGTCCACAGCAACCGGTCACTCAATAAAATCCTTTCACAGAGAACTTGCTTTAAATGAAAAGAAACTCTATATTTGCTCAACGTTTCATTATCATTATCGTAAAAATTGCCATAGCTTACCGCTCAACAGTATTCGAATGCCTGGATGTTACCAACATAGTGGCAGCGGCTCACGAAGCATGCAGAGCTCTACCGCTCGATTCGATGCCGGAAAAAACGTATTCGGCAAATCAGCCAACTTCCTCTTTTGCAGGATCGGAACAGTTATACCTGTGATTATTCTACAGGTGAGCATTCTTGTGCCCTGACGGCGCTCCGGTCCCTTGTCCAATTCTCTTCTTTTTTGACAAAAATTCTTTCTTTGGCCTTGGGAACGGTGATCCCGGGGAAGGGATTTTTAATGACAAAAATTACCATTCATGAGATCTGACACTATAAAAAAAGGCTTTGAAAAGGCCCCTCACAGAAGCCTGCTAAAAGCAACAGGAGCAATATCATCGAACGATGACTTCAAAAAACCGTTTATCGGTATCTGCAACTCGTTTGTTGAACTTATCCCCGGCCACACCCATTTGCAGAAACTGGGACAAATCGCCAGGGAAGAGATAAAAAAAGCCGGCGGTATCCCTTTTGAGTTCAATACCATCGGAATCTGTGACGGAATCGCCATGGGCCATATCGGCATGCGCTACTCCCTTGCAAGCCGGGAGCTCATAGCCGACAGCGTGGAAACTGTCACCCAGGCTCACCGTCTCGACGGCCTTGTCTGTATTCCGAACTGTGACAAGATAACACCGGGAATGATGATGGCTGCCGTTCGTATGAACATACCGGTTATATTTGTCTCTGGCGGGCCGATGAAAAAAGGCTGCACGCCGTCCGGTGAAACCGTTGACCTGATCTCGGTTTTCGAGGCTGTAGGTCGTCACAGTACAGGTACGATCAGCGAAAAGGAGCTCAGCGCCATAGAAGACCATGCCTGCCCGACCTGCGGCTCCTGTTCGGGAATGTTTACAGCAAATTCCATGAATTGCCTCTGTGAGGCACTTGGTTTAGCACTTCCGGGAAACGGAACGGTGCTGGCTGTAGACCCCGGAAGAGAGGAACTGGTCAAAGAAGCTTCCAGGCGCATCATTGACCTGATTCAAAAAGATATCAAGCCCCGCGACATTCTTTCAAGGGAATCACTGCTCAATGCTTTTGCGCTTGACTTTGCAATGGGCGGCAGCACCAACACGATATTGCACACGCTGGCTATTGCCAATGAGGCCGAGATATCGTTCGATTTTTCCGAGCTCAACGACCTTTCGGCAAAAACGCCTTACATCTGCAAGGTCAGTCCCGCGACACCTGATGTGCATATCGAAGATGTCGACCGTGCAGGCGGCATTTCGGCGATACTGAAAGAGCTGTCGAAGATCGAAGGTCTGCTTGACCTTACCAGGCCGACCGTGACCGGCAAGACGCTTGGTGAAAACATTGAAAAAGCAGTCATCAAGGATCCTTCGGTCATTCGTTCCGTCGACGCCCCCTATGCACACACCGGAGGACTTGCGGTGCTTTACGGCAACCTCGCCCCCGAAGGTGCCGTTGTCAAAACCGGTGCGGTCAGCGAATCGATGATGTGTCACACCGGGCCTGCAAAGGTCTATGAGTGCCAGGATGATGCGATCAACGGCATCATGAACGGTGATGTGGTGGCCGGCGATGTGGTGGTCATTCGTTATGAAGGCCCGAAAGGAGGACCCGGAATGCCTGAAATGCTTTCGCCTACCAGCGCGATCATGGGCCGCGGTCTCGGTGATTCCGTTGCTCTGATTACCGATGGTCGTTTTTCCGGAGGATCGCGGGGAGCATGTGTTGGGCATGTTTCACCGGAAGCCGCTGAAAAAGGGCCTATAGCCGCGGTTCAAAACGGTGACATGATTACTATTGATCTGCCGAACAGGATAATTTCGGTCGATCTGTCCGATAAAGCTATTGCAAGAAGACTGGAGGAGGTTCCGGTGTTCGTTCCGAAAATCACCAAAGGGTACCTGGCACGCTATTCGCACATGGTAACGTCCGCAAGCACCGGCGCAATTTTACAAAACCCGGCTTGTTAAATACTAAACAATGATGACTCATGCATACACCAGGCCAAAAAATGAATGGCTCAGAAATATTTTTTGAATGCTTACGCCGGGAACAGGTCGATTGTATATTCGGCTATCCCGGCGGGGCGCTTCTGAAAGTATACGAAACGCTGTACGACGTCGACGATATAAAACACGTCCTTGTTCGCCATGAACAGGGTGCCACACACATGGCCGAGGGCTATGCCCGGGCAACCGGCAAGCCGGGAGTTGTCCTGGTCACCTCGGGGCCGGGTGCGACAAATACGGTCACCGGAATATCTAATGCCTATATGGACTCCTCTCCACTCGTTGTTTTCACCGGCCAGGTGCCGAGCGCCCTCATCGGCAATGATGCGTTCCAGGAAGCCGATATTGTCGGGATTACCCGGCCGATAACAAAGCACAACTTTCTTGTCAAGGATGTCAAGGATCTGGCAGCTACGATAAGAAAAGCGTTTTACCTTGCAACACAGGGAAGACCGGGCCCGGTTCTGGTTGATCTTCCAAAAGACGTTCTGAATTCGGAGTGCGTTTTCAACTGGCCGGAAAAGATTGACATCCGCGGTTTCAAGCCAACGATCAAGGGCCACGAAAACCAGATAAAAAAAGCTGCAAAGATCATTGCGAAAGCAAAACGCCCTCTTCTGTATGTCGGCGGCGGCGTTATTGCTTCGGGAGCTTCCGATGCGCTCAGAAAGCTTGCGATCGAACAGAACATACCGGTCACCATGACGCTGCAGGGTCTTGGAGCATTTCCGGGCGACCATCCGCTGAGCATGGGAATGCTCGGCATGCACGGGACATTTTGGGCCAACCAGGCAGTCAATAACTGCGACCTTCTTATCTCGGTAGGCGCACGGTTTGACGACAGGGTAACCGGAAAGGTCGATACGTTTGCCACTCATGCGTATAAAATTCATAACGATATCGACCCGACAAACATAGACAAAAACGTCAAGGTTGACCTTCCTGTTGTCGGCGATTCCCGGCATTTCCTCGAAGGCGTCCTCAAGATACTGCCGAAAACAAAGGAAAATCGTCAGCCATGGCTCGAACAGATCGCAAATTGGCAGAAAGAGTGCCCGCTCACCTATACGAATGACGAAAAAACGCTTAAAACCGAGTTCGTTATCGACGAGGTTTCCCGACAGACGGAAGGCAAAGCAGTTGTCGCAACCGACGTCGGGCAGCACCAGATGTGGACGGCCCAGTACTACAAGTTCACCAACCCGCGCTCGATCATTACAAGCGGTGGACTCGGAACGATGGGCTATGGTCTTCCTGCAGCCATCGGTGCCGCGTTTGGCGTTCATGACAGACCGGTCATTCTTTTCTGCGGCGACGGCGGTTTTATGATGAACATCCAGGAACTTGTCACGGCGGTTCATTACAAACTGCCTGTCAAGATATTCCTGATCAACAATAACTTCCTTGGCATGGTGCGTCAGTGGCAGGAGCTTTTTCATCAGGAAAAATACTCGTTCACCGATTTGCAGAACAGTAACCCTGATTTTGCTCGCGTTGCCGAAGCGTTCGGAGTCAAAGCGCTCAGCGCAGCCAATCCTGCCGATGCCAGGCAGGCTATCAGGGAGTCCCTGGCTTACAACGAAGGGCCTGTCCTGGTTGAGTTTAAAGTCATAAAAAAAGACATGGTTTTTCCAATGGTACCGGCGGGCGCATCGATTTCGGAAATGCTTTTTGACAGGCTGAATCCTAAAACAATGGTATAACTGAAGCTATGAAACATATCATATCCGTTCTGGTCGAAAACAAATTCGGTACGCTGAACAGGGTTGCCGCCATGTTCAGCGCAAGGGGATTCAATCTTGAAAGCATCTCGATTGGCGAAACAGAAGACAGCGAAATCTCCCGTATGACGATCGTCACACGGGGAGACGACAGCATCATCAGTCAAATACTCAAGCAACTCAACCGGCTTGTTGACACATTGAAGGTTGTCGATGTAACACACAAGCCGCATGTATCGAGAGAGCTTCTCCTCATGACGCTGAAACTCGGTAAACAGTCACAGCAAGAGATTTTCGAGTTGATCAGCGTTTTTAAGGCAAAAGTCGTGGATATCAAACAAAAATCCATTACTATTGAGGTCGTCGGCTCACCGGACAAGATCAATACAACCATCGACATGTTCCGGCCTCTAGGGATAAAGGAAATTGCACGCTCCGGCACGGTCGCCATGACCCGTGGTGAGAGTTGACTTTATTTTTATACAACATCAAACACAGAGCAATCATATGAACGCTTACTATGAGCAGGATGCCGATTTGAAATACCTGCAAGGAAAAAATATCGCCATACTCGGCTACGGCAGCCAGGGACACGCTCACGCCCTGAATCTGAAAGAAAGCGGTCTTAACGTTTGTGTCGGCCTGAGGCCGGACAGCTCCTCGTGTGCCAAAGCAAGGGAAGCCGGCCTTGAGGTCAACCCCATTGCCGATGCTGTAAAGTGGGCCGATATCGTCATGGTTCTTCTCCCCGATCAGTATCAGAAACGCATTTATGACGAGGAAATCGCTCCGAACCTTGAAGCGGGAAACACACTGGCATTTGCTCACGGGTTCAATATCCATTACAAGCAGATTGTTCCCCCGGAAACCGTAAACGTTATGATGATCGCTCCGAAAAGCCCCGGGCACCTTGTTCGCCGCACCTTTACGCAGGGTAACGGCGTCCCATGCCTCATCGCAGTCTATCAGGACTATACGGGCGACACCAGGCAGCAGGCACTTGCCTGGGCCAAAGGTCTCGGCGGCACCAAAGCCGGTGTTATCGAAACAACGTTCAAGGATGAAACCGAAACCGACCTGTTCGGGGAACAAGCTGTACTCTGCGGGGGCTCAGCCGAACTTATCAAGGCCGGATTTGAAACGCTTGTTGAAGGAGGCTACCCGGCC
Source organism: Chlorobiales bacterium (assembly GCA_022360275.1). Taxonomy (GTDB): domain Bacteria; phylum Bacteroidota; class Chlorobiia; order Chlorobiales; family Chlorobiaceae; genus Prosthecochloris. The sequence goes on along the minus strand of JAKSDC010000098.1, from coordinate 7,196 downwards.
GAGCTCGCTTATTTTGAGTGCATGCACGAACTGAAACTGATTGTCGATCTTTATTATGAAGGCGGTCTGTCACGCATGAACTATTCGGTCAGCGACACTGCCGAGTACGGCGGCATGACACGCGGCCCGAGAGTCATTACGCCGGCTGTCAAAGCGGAGATGAAAAAAATCCTCGGAGAGGTACAGGACGGCAGTTTTGCCAGGGAGTTCATCGAGGAATGCAACTCCGGTTACCCGAACATGAAAAAATTGCGCGAATCAAATGCCAGCCATCCAATCGAGAAGGTCGGCACAAAACTTCGTAAAATGATGAGCTGGCTTCTGAAAAAATAATGTCTAACGAATGTTTAAACTAGTAACCATACCAGGCGACGGCATCGGCACCGAGGTTGTCGCCAGTGCCTTACAGGTCATCGATGCATTGAAAGAAAAACATGACCTGGAAATAGAAATTGAAGAACATCTTTTCGGAGGAGCTTCCTATGATGTTCACGGGGAAATGCTTACCGAAGAGACTCTCGAGGCCTGTAAAAACTGTGACGCGGTGCTGCTTGGTGCAGTCGGCGGCCCGAAATGGGAAAACCTTCCGCACGAGAAAAAACCCGAAGCCGCGCTTTTGAAAATCCGCAAGGAACTCGGTCTTTTTGCGAATTTTCGCCCGGCGAAAGTATACGACGCCCTGGTAAACGCTTCGTCACTCAAGCCTGATATTCTTTCCGGAACCGACTTCATGGTCATAAGAGAGCTTACCGGCGGCATCTATTTCGGCCAGCCCAGAGGGTACGACGACAACAGGGGCTGGAACACCATGGTGTATGAAAAATACGAGGTCGAGCGAATCGCACGTCTCGCCTTCGAAACTGCCATGAAGCGGGAAAAGCGGCTTGTTTCGATCGACAAGGCCAATGTGCTGGAATGCTCACAGTTCTGGAGAAACATCGTGCATGACGTGCACAAGGATTACCTGGAGGTCGAGTTGACCGACATGTATGTGGATAATGCAGCGATGCAGGTTGTCCGTGATCCGAAACAGTTCGACGTGATTGTCACTAAAAATCTTTTCGGCGACATTCTCAGCGACATATCGGGCATGATCACCGGCAGTCTTGGAATGCTTCCTTCGGCAAGCATCGGCAGCCGCCATGCACTGTATGAACCGATTCACGGCAGCGCACCCGATATTGCAGGCCGGAACAAGGCAAACCCCATAGCGACCATAGCTTCGGTTGCCATGATGTTCGAACACAGTTTTTCCATGCAGCACATTGCCGGCGACATATACACGGCAATTGAAAAAACACTCGAGTCAGGTATGCGAACTGCCGATATCGCCAATCCCGGCGACAGTGTCGCCTCGACAACAGAAATCACCGATGCCATCACAGCAAACCTGGAGGTATCGTAACCATCGCATGATGTGGCGTGAAAGAAAAGGTACTGATATTTGACACAACGCTGCGTGACGGTGAACAGTCACCCGGCGCATCTCTGAACCTGCAGGAAAAGGTCGAGATAGCTCGGCAGCTTGAAAAACTCAATGTCGATATCATTGAAGCCGGGTTCCCTGCGTCTTCCCCGCTTCAGTTCGAGGCTGTCCGGCAGGTCAGTGATGAATCCGGCAAAATAGTGGCCGCGCTCAGCAGGGCCGTGGAAAACGATATCAAAAGCGCCCATGACGCGCTGAGGAACGCACGATATCCGAGAATCCATACCTTTATCAGCACGTCGGATATTCATATCATGGGCAAGTTCGGCCACGAACGGTATGGCAAGACACTTGCGGAAAAACAGCAGACCATTCTCAGGATGGCAGTGGATGCGGTTCGTTTCGCGAAAACTTTTACCGATGATGTCGAGTTTTCTGCAGAAGATGCCGGAAGAACCGACCCGACATACCTTGCCGAGATCATCGAAGCGGTTATCGCTGCCGGCGCCACTACGGTCAATATCCCCGACACGACGGGCTATACCTGGCCCTCGGAATTCGGCAGAAAAATCGCGGGCCTGAAACAGCGTGTGGCAAACATAGACCGTGCTGTTATCAGTGTGCATTGTCACAACGACCTCGGGCTTGCGGTGGCAAACACGCTCAGCTCCATCGAAAACGGAGCAAGACAGGCTGAATGCTCGATCAACGGCATCGGCGAACGGGCGGGCAATGCCTCCCTTGAGGAAATTGTGATGGGACTGAAAGTGCGAAGCGATCTGCACGACTATTATACCGATGTCGCCACCGAAGAAATTTACAACACCAGTCGTATGGTTTCTTCGTTCACCGGCCTGATCATCCAGCCGAACAAGGCGATTGTCGGCGACAACGCATTCGCCCACGAGTCGGGCATACACCAGGACGGGATGCTGAAAAACCGGCAGACCTACGAGGTCATGACCCCTGAATCCGTCGGTGTTCCGCAGACAACCATCGTGCTGGGGCGACACTCAGGCAAACATGGATTGCAGGCACGGCTCAGCTCGCTCGGTTACAAGGTTACCGGTGCAGAGCTGGAGAAAGTCTACGAGCGTTTCCTGTCGGTTGCCGACAAGAAAAAAGAGATTTATGACGACGATCTGAGAGTGCTCATGGGGGACGAGCTGAACAAGCCGCTTGAACCGCTCGAGCTCGATTACCTGCACGTCAACAGCGGCACGGCATCGATTCCGACCGCAACGGTGCGCATAAAGGTCAAAAGCAACACCTATGAAGAATCGTCTACCGGAGACGGTCCTGTCGACGCGTGCTTCAAAGCGATCGAGCGGGCACTGAGCCTTGGCTCGCTGCTTTATTCTTATTCGGTACGCTCGACAACCGCAGGTCGTCAGGCACTGGGAGAAGCAACCGTGAGACTCAAGGATGGAGACCATCTCTTTACCGGGCGTGGGGTTTCGACCGACATTATCGAAGCAAGTGCAAAAGCATACCTGCAGGCACTGAGCCTGCGGCAGGACGCAAAGGAAAACGACAACAACAACAATACAATCGATAACGGGATTTAACAGATCATGGTACAAACGATAACGCAGAAAATCCTTGCAAAGGCTGCCAACCGCAAATTCGTCGAAGCAGGCGAGAACGTCTGGCTCAATGTCGACATCCTGTTGACCCATGACGTATGCGGTCCTCCGACTTTTGACATATTCAGGGAAAAATTCGGCCCCGGCGCAAAGGTATGGGACCCCGAGAAAGTCGTTATACTTCCTGACCACTACATATTCACCGAGAATGAGCACGCTCGCCGCAACATCGACCTGCTTCGGCAGTTCGCTGAAGAACATGACCTTCCCAACCATCACGATGTGGGAACCGACCGCTATAAAGGGGTCTGTCACGTCGCCCTTGCCCAGGAAGGGTACAATCTTCCGGGTACGGTTCTTTTCGGTACCGACTCTCACACCTGTACTTCAGGCGCGTTCGGCATGTTCGGTACGGGAATCGGCAACACCGATGCGGCTTTTATTCTCGGCACGGGAAAAATCTGGGAAAAGGTCCCCGAATCAATGAAGTTCATCTTTGAAGGTGAAATGCCGGACTATCTTGCGGCAAAAGACCTTATCCTGCAGATCCTGGGCGATATCGGCACTGACGGAGCGACCTACCGGGCGATGGAATTCGACGGCTCGGCGGTGTATTCACTGCCGATGGAAGAGCGTATGACGCTTACCAACATGGCGATCGAGGCCGGTGGAATGAATGGCATCATTGCTGCAGACAGCGTCACCGAGGCCTATGTGAAAGAACGAACTGAAAAAACCTATGAAATACTCGAAAGCGATCCTGGTGCAGAGTATCATAGCACTTATCGTTACAAGGTCGAAGCACTCGAACCGGTAGTGGCCATGCCGCACAGTCCGGATAACCGTGCGACCGTTCGCAGCGTTCAGGACACCCGAATCACGAAATCATATATCGGCTCCTGTACTGGAGGCAAGTTGAGCGATTTTGTCATGGCGGCAAGAATCCTGAAAGGAAACAAGGTCTCCGTACCGACAAATATCGTACCTGCGACAGTAGAGGCTGCTCAAAGCCTTGAAACAGAGCAATTCGACGGTCATTCGATCAGAAAAATCTTCGAAGACGCCGGCTGCGCTATCGCCCCGCCGTCTTGTGCGGCATGTCTGGGCGGTCCATCGGACACCTTCGGACGTTCGGAAAACAACGACCTTGTCGTCTCGACAACAAACAGGAACTTTCCGGGTCGGATGGGCAGCAAAAAAGCAGGGGTCTGTCTCGCTTCTCCGCTGACCGCTGCAGCATCGGCGATAACAGGGAAGCTTACTGATCCGAGAGAATTCCTAAGTTGAGCGTCTCAAATTTTGCAGTCTATTAATTTTAGATAGAAAAGGAATATTTATAAGCTATGAGACACAACAAAATTCTGCTTCTGTCAAGACAAAAGAGAAAAAAAGAAAGATCGCACAATTTGAACCCCTTCGGGATTGCCGATCACACCGATTCTACTTCGTTACAGGGAACTTGCGGTAGTTCACTACAGCTGCATTCCCTGTGCCTTGCATCTCCGGCATGCTCGAACAATCGCTCAAATTAGGTCTCAGATAATCGGAGTGTAAAAAGATCAAAGCATAAAAGCATTATGGAAAGCATCATACAAGGAAAAGCTTACGTGTTGGGTAAAAACATCGATACCGACCAGATCATCCCGGCCGAACATCTCGTCTACAGCCTTTCAGATCCCGAAGAGGTGAAACTCTACGGTAAGTATGCCCTCTCGGGAGTACCGGCTGCGGAGGCCGGTCTTCCTGAGGGGAACCGCCCTTTCGTTGAAGAGGGGAAATTCGAGTCGGAATACTCGATCATCATAGCCGGCCCCAATTTCGGCTGCGGTTCGTCCCGCGAACATGCGCCGTTTTCATTGCAGGTTGCCGGTGCAAGGGCGATTGTCGCCGAATCATACGCGAGGATCTTCTACCGCAACTGTGTAGACGGAGGATTTGTTATACCTTACGAAACAGCCGAGCAGCTCAGCAAAACCGTGCTGACGGGGGATGAGCTGAGAATAGATATTGAAAACAGCAGTGTCACAAACCTGACGCAAAACGTGACTTATACGCTTAAACCGCTGGGTGACGTCTATAAAATCGTTATGGCCGGAGGCATCTTTGCCTATGCCCGGCAGGAAAACCTTATGAACTCCTGACAGGGGCGTCCATCACGGACAGCCTCGAACGGAAACAGAGATGAAGAACAGAAGCGCCGTCGAACTCTACGATACCACGCTCAGGGACGGAACACAGGGCGAAAAGATAACCCTGTCCGTCCAGGACAAGCTGCTTATCGCCGAAAAACTCGACGACTTCGGGGTTGACTACATCGAGGGGGGGTGGCCCAGCAGCAACCCCAAAGACGAGGAGTTTTTCCGCCGGGCACTTCATCTTCAGTTGAAAAAAGCCAGGCTTTGTGCTTTCGGCTCCACTGCAAGAAAGCCCGATAACATTGAAAACGATCCCAATCTGACCGGGCTTCTGAAATCGGAAACACCTGTCATTACAATCTTCGGCAAAACCTGGAAAGCGCATTCCGCAGTAGGACTAGGCCTGAACGACGAAGAAAATGCCGAGCTGATTTTCAAATCGGTCAGCTATCTCAAAAGCAATGGCCGGGAAGTGTTGTTCGACGCCGAACATTTTTTTGACGGCTACAAGGACAACCGGGAGTTTGCCATGCAAATGCTGCTGTCGGCACAGGATGCCGGCGCTGACCGGCTTGTCCTCTGTGATACCAATGGCGGCTCGATGCCTCACGAAGTGTACGAGATCGTCCAGGAAGTCCTTTTTGCCACCACCGTTCCGATCGGCATTCACACGCATAATGACAGCGACCTGGCGGTAGCCAACGCTCTTTCCGCCTTGCGGGCGGGCGCGGCTCATGTACAGGGCACGATCAACGGCATCGGCGAACGCTGCGGCAATGCCAACCTTATCAGCATTATTCCGAATGTCATACTGAAGCTCGACGGCCGTTTTCACCACAAGCTGAAGCTGAACCAGCTTACTTCGCTGTCGAACTCCGTATACGAGTTGTTGAACCTTCCTCCGGACAACCGTGCCCCGTTCGTGGGCAAATCCGCTTTCGCCCACAAAGGCGGGATTCATGTCAGCGCCGTCCTCAAGGAAAGCTCCCTTTACGAACATATCGACCCGCAAACCGTCGGCAATCGCCAGAGGGTACTCGTATCGGAGCTTGCCGGGCAGAGCAATATCCGTTACAAGGCAAAGGAGCTTGGAATAGAGCTGCCGGATAATGGCGAGCTGTTCAAAAAAATCGTGCAGAGGATTAAAAAACTCGAACACGAAGGCTTCCAGTTCGATGTTGCCGAGGCGTCTTTTGAACTGCTGCTTCGGCATGAACTGGGACAGTTCAAGCCGTTCTTTGAGGTACTTGAATCAAAAGTACACATCGAGTCCGGTAAAAACCGTGAACCCGTCGACCAGGCGATTCTGAAAATCGAGGTCAATGATGAAATCGAGATGACCGCCGCCGATGGAGACGGTCCGGTCAATGCCCTTGACAAGGCACTTCGCAAGGTTCTGCGCGGCTTCTATCCTGCCATACACAACGTCAAACTTGTTGATTACAAGGTTCGCGTGCTCGAAGAAAAAAAAGGAACCAGCGCCAAGGTAAGAGTTCTTATCGAAACCAGTGACGGCCATTTGACATGGTCGACAGTCGGCGTTTCAACCAACATCATCGATGCAAGTCTGCAGGCATTGAGCGACAGCATCAACTACTACCTGTTCAACACGCAGGAAGTATCCTGCCAGGCTTCTCCTGCTGAAGCACAGTAAAACCTAAACCGAGCGTTTCAGCAAATGCTCAACAACAATAAGTTCATTAAAAAAAATCTTTTATAATGTATTTACAGTGAGATTATTCCTCACCTGTCAGGTAAAAGATACCTGTTTTCCCATGCGACGTATACCGGTCTTACAAAATGTACAGGACCGGGGGAACCACACAGTTCACCAGCACAATCTGCACTACATTCAGGATGGATAAAAAAGTCCTCTATATCGACGTCGAAACGACCGGCACAAATCCGGCGAAACACGGAATCATACAGATAGCGGCGATCATTGAAACAGCCGGGCTTGTCACCGAAGAGCTTGATCTTAAATGCGCCCCTCACAAGGAAGCCGACATTGACGACCGGGCTCTCGGGATAACAGGCACAACGAGAGAG
>JAKSDC010000049.1 GCA_022360275.1 Chlorobiales bacterium | reverse complement strand
AGGTAAACGTCACGCCATTCCGGCCCGAATTTGTTCTTGAAATAAAACAGGCCTCGGAAATCATATGCTCCCCTGCATAACTCGGTCGTCAGGGCTATGACCTTCTCTTCTACGCTGAAGCCTGCGTCCCTTTTCTCTCCAAGATGATAAAAGGGTACTTCGCCGAGACTCCATTCGCAAAACCCCTCTTCACGAAGCTTGCCGAACACTTCTGCCAACAACAATTCCATAATCCCGGGAGGAGAGTTGTCACGCTTGAGCATAAGCTCGGTATGTACCACAGAATCGTCCCTCACAGTGAGCGTAACAGCCGCAAGCAGCTCGTCGGTAAGGGAAAGCAGAGCAAAACAGCGGCACTTCTCAAAGGGATATGTCCTGAAAACATGGGCAAGCTGGGGCTTCGAGCCATGCCTTGTCTGCCCCTGCAACTCTTTCAGGCGACTCCTGTTCCCATCGTTTAAAGACATTTCAACCATTCTGCCTTTCTTCTCCGCCTGGTGCAGAAGTTTACGAAGAGATTTTTTTTCAAAATGTCCGTTCTGAAGATGTAAAACAGCCTCGGCTCCTGTCCTCAGGATCGCGCATCCTTCCTGACCGAAAAAGCCGGCAGTTTTTTTCGAACACCCCCTGACAAGAAAACCCTCGGGAAACAGAGTGTCAAGATCCTTTCTGACGGCAGACAACGCGTAACCTTCAGGAAGGTCTGCATAAGTAACCCACTGTACTCCGGTCAGAGGAAGAGCAAGGGTTCGGTAAACAGGATCGAGTATATTGGTTTTAGCCCAGCTTAAGGGAAGCAGTTCTCGCACAGAAATTGCATCCTTTTTTCAACTGCAAATCTGCAGGAACAAATTCTTTTTGGTTATCTCAATTAAAAGAAAAAGCTCTTTCTTTTGACAACCAAACAGAACACTCAAAAAACCTTTTGAAATCTCTCCTTTTGACAGCAAACAATGCTGTACCGCCGGCAATACCGGCTGCAGTTGTCATGATTTTTGCTGGATTATTCTGTTCTTATTAGTGAATTACACACCACCTATAATACCCCCTTCAAATCTCAAAGATATCCACTCTTCTCCGCTTTCCCGATATCTAAATACAAAACACAATTTCTCTTCAGGAATAACCATTTCAAGGAGTGTAAACTAAAGCTGATTTGCCTCGTCTTTTTCTTTGATCCAATAGCATATAGCTCCCTTAAAAAGAAGATTTCGAAGAATTTGCCTTACTTACGCCTTGTCATCAGTTGAGTTTGACCTCCTGCTTTTCATTTCCAACCATCAATCGTTTGGCATATTTTTCTCCGGCAACAAAACCTTCGATAAAAACCATTTCACCAAATTCTTCCAGTGTCATATCCAGATCGATCTTCTGGCTGAGATAGCTCTGCATACTCCGAGCCTTCGTGCCCTTGTTCATCTTTCTGATATATGAAGTCCATCCCGACCTGACCGCTTGCAGCCATAATTGTCTGATCATCATAGGCGACTGTTTTGTGACATACCGTTAGAAATATTATGGAAGATATAGGGCTATCCCTCAGCAAGAGATGATTTCCGGCCCTTGACCTGCCCCATGCAACATCACTCCGGCAAATGGCCTTACCACAGAAAAAACAGCGATATACCTTGTTCCACTTGCAACAACAGAGCCTAACACATATGAACAAAGAGTCAGACCAACCATGACGGCTCTATTGTGTCAGGTTATCAACTCCTTGTGTGAAGAAACCTGTACTGCTCCGTTATCAGTGTCAGACATCAATAGTGACGGATAACGTTGAAATGAATCGGGAAAGCACTTCATATCTCCGCATGAAGTGCTTTCATTACACAAACACTGCTTTTATTTTTTTGAAGTAGTGGTCGTCGAAGCGTCCTGCAGCACCTTTGTGACGGTATTAACGAGATCCCCCGTCAGATCAGTAGCGGTTTTACTTAATGGCTCTAAAGCCTCGGCAAAAGCCTTGACCCCATTGGAAACCAGTTCTACCTGCATTTGACCCAGTTTTCCAACTGTTTCCATAAGACCGTTGATTGCGTTTGTGAACTCGTTAGCGGTTTCGTTTGCCATAACTGTTTGTTTTTATTTGAAAAGATTATAAAGAGACAACACAGAAAAATTCAGCAATAAACACAACCCTTCTCTGCGGCATTTCGTCTTCCAATCACATCAACCAAACCCCAACCTACAACTGCAAAAGCCAAGCCATACAAACATCACAACCTATACCAGAATTTCTTACATATTATCACATCACATCGCCATAACAACAAACAGCCAAACAAAAGACATGAACATGTAAAACAGGTATTTACGGGAACAAAAACACAAAAGAAAGTTATAATTATCATATTTATCACAAACAAAATAATATAATTTTTGTAAGTTTAAGCCTTCTTTGTCACAGATTTTTACGGCTCAACAAGCCATCACCTCAAAGGCCTGAAAATCTCCAGTGTGCTTTACCACAATCTCTACCCTCGAAACAGGGGCAAGTATGATGTTTTTCAACCGGCTAAAAAAAAGACAAACAAAGAAATCGGCATCAAGATCACGCATAACCATTCGAGTTATCGATAACCAAGACCAAGATCATCAATCGGTCAACGCCTCAATGGACCAGACTGACAGTCAACAGCAGGAAAATCTGAATCGGACAATAGAAAAAAGCGACCCTGAACAGGAGTTCGAAAACCAGAAAACAACAGGGCGTTGCAGCTTCACTACAGGAAACTGAAACAAGTCCTGCAACACCGCAAATAATCGCAACAACCAACATTGATATGACTATAGCACAATCAAAGCTCTTGTTTGAAAAGCTCGTCTCAGACGAACCATTTCGTGACAGTCTTCTCTCCGCCGGAAATATGTTGGCATGCAAAGTGATAATCGAAGCCAAGGGCTTTGATTGCTCGATGTCCGAACTGAGAATGACGCTTAAAAAATACATCGAAGAGAGGAGCCTGGACAGTGAACACAATTTTTCCTCATGGGAAAACGTCATTCCGGAATGAAGCCACCTCAATCTGAGAAGCATGGCATTAAACCGAATAACAGGAGCGTTTTTAGGGTGCCGGGAAGCGGACCGCTTTTCTCCTCAGAAGTATCAGAAGTAATTGTTCCTTATCGAAGTTAACCGACATGCTGGCAAAAACATCTCAATCTGCTGAAACAACAAGAGACCATCTCGACAAAAGCTTTGGGAAACGATCTTTCGAACGGCTTGCCTCCAAACAAAAATCACGCAAGAAATGGCTTCTGGTGCAGCCTGTAAGCAATACCGGCATGATGGTTGATTCCGGCAGCGTCAGCATACCGTTGAACCTTCTGATGGTTGCCACGCTTGCGGGCAAACTTTTCGACGTAACCTTTATTGACGAAAGACTCGGAGACGAAGTTCCCGATGACCTTTCCCTGTATGACGTTGTTGCCATAACCTCGCGCACTTTAAACGCTACGAAAGCCTATGCTATAGCTAAAAAAGCAAAACACCAGGGCAAGATCGTTATCCTTGGAGGCGTGCACCCGACCATGTTGCACGATGAAGCCCTGGAATACTCAACAAGCGTCGTGTACGGGGAAATCGAATCGGTTTGGACGGAACTTGTTACAGACCTGATCATGGGAAACATGAAGCCTGTTTACCGGGCGAAGGCCCTTAAACCCATGACCTCGATGCTCCACCCGGATTTCAGCTTCGCCCTGCAAAGCAGGAATGCAAAAAAATACAGTTCACGCATACCGATCCTCGCGACGAAAGGATGTCCTGTCGGGTGTAATTTCTGTACCACGCCTACCATATACGGCAAGCACCACCGCTACCGCGATATTGATTTTGTGCTTGACGAGATGCGTTATCACCAGGACCGTCTTGATAAAGAGAAGGTTCATTTCTCCTTCATGGATGACAACATCAGTTTTCGGCCTTCCTATTTTACCGACCTCCTTGAGGGAATGGCAAAAATCGGGGTGCGATGGAATGCAAATATTTCAATGAATTTTCTGCACAAACCGGAAATTGCAGAGCTTGCCGGATGGTCCGGCTGCGATCTGATGAGCATTGGATTTGAATCGCTTAACCCCGAGACCCTTAAAAGCGTTCATAAGGGCTCGAACCGGCTCGATAATTATGAAACCGTGGTGGACAACCTGCACAGGAACGGAGTTGCAATCCAGGGCTATTTCATGTTCGGCTTCGACAATGACAGCGAAGAAAGTTTTCAGCTAACCTACGATTTCATTATGAACAACGGGATTGAATTCCCGGTTTTTTCCCTGGTCACCCCATTTCCCGGCACTCCTTATTTCGAAGAAATGAAACCGCGGCTGCGCCATTTCGACTGGGACAAGTACGACACGTACCATTATATGTTCGAACCTCAGGGCATGAGCGGCGATAAAATGCTCGAAAATTTCGTCAAGCTGCAGAAAGAGGTCTACAAGGGAAAATCCATTCTGCAGCGCATGAGGGGAAAACCCTTGAACTGGGTCTGGCTGGCCAATTACAAGATGAACCGGTTTACCAGCAAACTGAGGCCGGAGTTCTATCTCTGAAGGCTACAGTCTCGCAACAAATTCTACCTGTATTTCTGCACCATAAACAAGCTGCAGCCACTTTCTAAAAAACATTTGTATCATGACAGCAACGAAACGTTTAGGTTTTATCGACAAAGTTAAAGCCCACCTTGAGCTTCTCGACCCGGTTACCTGGATCAGCGCTTTTCCCTGCCTGGCCGGCGGGGTCATGGCCTCAGGAGCCATGCATTCAAGCGTGCATGACTACCTGCTCCTGTTTGCCTTGTTTGTAATCTGGGGGCCTCTCGGTATCGGATTCAGCCAGTCGGTCAACGACTACTTTGATCTGGAGCTCGACAAGGTCAACGAACCTACCCGTCCTATTCCATCAGGACGCCTGACCGAGAAAGAAGCAATTTGGAACTGGAGCATTGTACTTATCACAGCCATTTTTGTTGGCGCATGGATCGGCATTTACATTGGGGGCCAGCGGGGCCTGATCTTCACCACTTGTCTTTTCATAGCCCTTATTTTCGGCTACATTTACTCAGCACCTCCCCTCAAGCTGAAAAAAAACATTCTCTTTTCGGCTCCCGCCGTAGGACTTTGTTACGGCTTCGTCACATACCTCTCTGCCAACGCTCTTTTCAGCGAGATACGGCCCGAGGTCATCGGACTCGCAGGGCTGAACTTTTTTATGGCTGTAGCACTCATCATCATGAATGATTTCAAATCCGAAGACGGTGACGCCAAAGGCGGGATGAAATCGCTTACGGTCATGATCGGCTCACGGAATACTTTCCTGGTCGCCTTTATTATCATCGACCTTGTGTTTGCTGTCTTTGCTCTTCTTGCCTGGATCTGGGATTTTCAGATTCTGGTATATATCATACTTGTCTCCCTTGCCGTGAACGTCTTTATCCAGATCCCGATATACCGCGACCCAAAAACAGGAGCTTCCTTCATGCAGAATGCCGTCGATGACGGATTCGGAAATGCCATAGGCAAAAGCGAGGTCCAGGAGCATAACGCGTTCCTGCGCTTTCAGGTTGTCAACAATATCCTTTTTCTGATCAACCAGTTTACAGCTGCCGCCATGATCGGGCTAAAATATCTGTAAATGATGGCCTTCGGGATTCCCTGAATTTTTCACGTCAACCTGCGAATCAGTCTCGCAGAAAACCTGTTTTGATTACTTATCACCAGTTGTTTGAATAAAAAATGTAGCTTACCTATATAAGGACAAGTTGAAATACCACCTGTTTACCTGAACGAAAAGCTGACTCATCCCATTCCGCAAGTCATTCGAATGCACTGTAAAGGCTGCAAAAACTTCAAACGATCCTAAGCATTGTTGGAAACCATGAATACCATCACTTCAGGTAACCACCAAACTGACGATACTGTTTTTCCATTATTGGAATCGTTGGGGGAGGCTGTTTTTCTTATAAACACGGAAGGAATCATTCTTAGCGCAAATTCAAAATTTGCTGCAAGATTTGACAAACGTCCGTCCGAATGCATCGGCACCAGCGTATATGATCTTATCGCCGTTGATTTGCAACTGCCGGACCTTGCCGATCAACGGAGAAAAAAGATCCGGAAAATCCTTCAAACCGGCAAAAGAGAAATCTTTGAAAATGAGATACACAACCGCATCTGGAAAGTTACCATCAACCCTGTCCGGTCATCAGAAGGAGAGATTTCACGATTGCTCGTGATCACTGAAGACATTTCCGAGCAGAAGCGTGCCGAGATTGAACTGGAAAAAGAGTGTAGATTGAAAACCGCTGTGCTTGATGAAATGCCGGGTTGTGCCGCGGTGCTCGATGCTGAAGGACAATTGATACTATGGAATCAGTACGCCCGACAGCTCGTTCTTGGCGACAGAGAAAACCTGAACAAGGACATAGGTTATAAAAAAATCATTTCGGCTGACGACTTTTTTCCTATCAAACAGAAATTCCTGGACATCCTGAAATCCGGTGCTGACGACAGTAGCGAGGTAAGAATTCAACCCCCCGGCAGCGATAAAGCGCAATGGGTAGCCACGCGAGGAAGACGGATTGTAATCAACGGGCAACAATGTGTCGTAGCTGTCGGTATGGACATTAATGAACAAAAACGACTGGAGGAAGAGCTCAAAGAGAGTGAATCGAAATTCAGGAGTATTTTCGAGAATGCTCCGGTTGCCATCTGCATCGAAGATACAGAGAACGGCAGGTTGATTGATGTCAACGCTTCGTGGCTGCAACTATTCGGATATACCAAAGAAGAAGCTATGGGCAAACCCGCATCAGCGCTCGTATTCCACGCCGGCATCAGTGAAGATGAAAAAAATGCAAGCATGCACAGTCATTATAACGGAACAATCAACACGCCCCTCAGGTTGCGGAAGCGATCCGGCGAACCTGTTAACGTCCTTTGTTCTTCGGAAGTTATCACGCTGGAAGACAAACCAGTCCTTCTCAAGATGATGATTGATATAACGCTGCAGGAAATCCAACAACAGAACATCGACCAACTTGAAAAAACCGTTGCGGAGCGTACAATACAATTACAGGAAGAGGTCGAACGTTTGCAACGCTTTTTAAGCATGATTTCTCATGAATACCGCACCCCGCTGGCCATCATCCGCTCCAATCTTGATCTCATTAAAATGAAAAGCAAAACAGATGACATCTCGAACAAAGTGGAGCTGTTCAAAATAAACCGAGCCATTGATCGTCTTGTAGAAGTGATGGAAACATCCATTCAGGAAAGCCGCGTCTCCCAATCACAAAAAGTTTCATCATTGACCCGGTTCCAGATTGCCCCGGTCATCACTTCACAGATAGAAGCTTTTTGCAGCATGTGGATGGAACGATCTGTCAATTATTCAGAGTGCATCGGCACATGTGAAATTATTGGAGAGCCGTCCCAAATTAAGATTGCCATTTTCAATCTCCTGGATAATGCTCGGAAATATTCCTCAACGGAATCACCTATTGAAGTAGACTGCCGCATAGAAAATAATGACGTAGTCATCAGAATACGAAACAACTGCAAACCCGTCACACAGAAGGAGGCGGAAACATTTTTCGAGAAGTATCATCGCGGAAGCAACTCCGTCAATACTGCCGGTGCAGGTCTCGGACTGTGGCTGGCAAGAAACATTATCAACCACCACAACGGAGAAGTTAGTCTGGAAGGAATAGCGTCAGGAATAGAAGCAACGATTCGTTTACCTATTGTACCGCAACCTGAATTAACTTTACAACCGGAGTAATTCCGATTCGGCTTTTTCCTCATGGCGCATAATCTTATAGTATGCTTGACGAAATGAAACCCCCCTCTCCTGTTCCAGTGGACAAAAGCAAGAGAATTATCATTGTTGAAGACGATCGCGACTTTCGTGAAAGTTTGGTAGAATCGCTTTTACTGGCCGGGTTTGATGTCACCGGTGTAGAATCCGCACTGGAATTCTATCAAAACATCGCCACCCACGACTATTTGCTGGTAATTCTGGACCTCGGCCTGCCTGACCAGAACGGCTTTGTGTTAGCCGAATATATTCGAAACAACACCAACATGCGCATCATTGTGCTTACAGCACAATCATCTCTGGATACCCGTATTAACGCCTATCAGTCAGGAGCTGACATGTACCTGCTCAAACCTGTCGACTTTTCTGAGCTTCAGGCCTCTATATACAGCATCCTGGGACGTCTGGATGAAAAACAACCCAAAAGGTTCGAAAGAAAGGTTGTCGAACCGTCCGCGAAGCAGAAGGAAGGATATTGGACTCTTGTCCGCAGTGATATGACCCTTTCCACCCCGGGCAACGATACAATAAAACTTTCCTCAAAGGAATTTGACTTGATCGAAATGCTGGCATCTTTTTCCAACACGGTGATTTCCCGTCAGGATCTTCTGAAAGCTCTTGATTACGAAGACAATAAGCTCGGCAATCGCTCACTTGACACACTTATTCATCGCCTTCGTCAAAAAAGCGGAGAACATTGCAGAATGCCCATTAAAACCGTTCATGGTTCGGGATACAGTTTTTCAACCAAAATCATCATTGTCTGACGGCTGCTTGCCGGTTTCTTGAAAAATATTGCTGAATCTGGAAAACAGCATGGATATACGAATGATTTTATAGGGCACCCCTTAGTAAAAGCTCAGTTGGGAAAGATAGAAATCCTCCTTGTTCTTCATGAAGGTCCGGTTGCCGGCATCCTCATCATCGTAACCGGCCAAATGCAAGGCAGAATGGATGGTGACACGGAACAGTTCATTTTCGAAACCGGTTTTGAAACGCTTGGCGTTTTTACTGATAACGTCAAGGGATATATAAAACTCACCGTCAATATCTTTCCCCGAGCTGTATCGGAACGTAATGGTATCGGTAGGGTAATCGTGGCCGAGGAACTCCCGGTTTATCCGGTGTATCAGCCTGTCTCCGCAAAATACGGCAATCACGGAGCCTACAACATAACCCTCGGTTTCAATAACACTCTCTATTATCGCCTCAAGCTTTTTCCGGGGGATCTCTCTTCGCGTGGTGTTGTACAGCTCAAGCAACATGACTGCTTTCTTTTTCAGCTGCCGTAATCCGGGCATCGATCTGTTTGAGATTTTTGTAATGAGCCCTGTACTCGAGCACTACATCTTCATCAACATATTTTTTATCAAGGACTTCCGTATGCTCATACAGATACCCGATCAGCTTGTAATTGGAAATGTGGGTTCTGAGGGTACGCAACCGATAATCCCGCGCAACGTAATCACCGATTGCCTCCCTGAGAGCGTTAAGATTGATCCCCCGTTTTGCCGAGACGAAAAGAGCCTCCGGATACTTCTGTCGGAGCGGCCTGAGGGTTTCTTTGTCCTCGACGGCATCGATTTTATTGAAAACGTTGATAATGTTTTCATGATCAACCCCTATTTCCTGCAATGTCTCGACCACTATTCTCATCTGCTCTTCGAATCCTTCATGGCTGGTGTCGATCACATGTAGCAGGAAATCAGCCTGGAGCACTTCATCAAGCGTCGAGCGGAAACTTTCAACAAGCCGGTGAGGGAGCTTTCGGATAAACCCGACCGTGTCGGAAAGCAATACCACCTTGTTGATCTTCAACTCCAGCCGGCGGGTTTTGGTATCGAGGGTTGCAAACAGACGGTCCTCGGCATACGCACCTGCATCAGGGCAGAGCCGGTTCATCAGGGTCGATTTTCCGGCGTTCGTGTATCCGACAAGAGCCACTCGCGGAATCTTGCCCCGTTCTTTGCTCTGCGTGGCATGCTGAAGCGCAACGCCCCTGAGCTTCCTTTTCAGAAAAGAGATCCTTTTACGGACAAGCCGGCGGTCGGTCTCTATCTGGGTTTCACCCGGCCCTTTTGTCCCGATTCCCCCCTTCTGTTTGGAAAGATGAGTCCATAAACGGGTTAACCGCGGCAGCAAATATTCGAGCTGGGCAAGTTCGACCTGCATTTTTGCCTGTGAGGACTTGGCCCTGAGAGCGAAAATCTGCAGGATCAGTTCGGTGCGGTCAAGAACCTTGCAGCCGAAAGCACGCTCCAGATTTCTGGCCTGAACAGGAGAAAGATCGTCGTCAAAAATAACGATATCTATCAATCCACCCTTCACGATGTGTTCTATCTCCCCGACTTTACCGCTGCCGAGAAACCATGAGGGATCTTTTTGCTTTCGTTCCTGAATAACGTGTGACACAACTTCCGCACCGGCAGTATCAGCCAGAAACTCGAGTTCATTGAGATACTCTTCAACGACTGATCTGGTTAATTCCGGAGCGGAACTTATACCGACAAGCAGTGCCCGTTCTTTCGTTACTTCATGAGAGAAATAGGTATCCAATATCAGCTAAACAAATAAATAAAATTAAACTGCCCGATGAAAGGCACAGCTGCCGCTCATCTTTACGTATTGCTATATTATGTGCTTTATTTTATCTTGCCAACACTCTTTATAACTGGGCCAGACCTTAAAAAGTTACACAATTTTTTTCTTTGCTTTCACCTGAAACCGCAGAAGGGCGTGTGTATCAAAGCAGAACGTTTCAATGAATTACAGCTATAATGGAAAAACAATTGTGCGAGGATCTGACAAAGAGCTTACGCCTGAAAACGCCTACCGGTACTGCCGTCAGATAGCAAAGTATCATGCCAAAACGTTCTATCTGGCAACCATGTTTCTATCGAAAAAGCAGCGCAACCCGATTTATGCCATGTATGCGCTGCTCAGGACCGTCGACGACCTGGTTGACCTGGCGGAAGACAAGCTTACCAACGGCACGCTGAGCAGGGTTGAGTTGAGTTCCATGATGGACGACTGGAAAGCCCGTTTACACGAATGCTACGAGGGAAATCACAGCAACGACCCTATCATGGTAGCCTGGCAGGACACACTGAAAAGCTACAGTATCCCTATCGACTTGCCCCTGGACCTTATGGACGGGGTAACCATGGATATCGATTTCAAACCGTTTCAGACATTTGACGATCTCTATGTATACTGTTACAAGGTAGCATCGGTTGTCGGCCTCATGTGTTCGGAAATTTTCGGGTATTGCAACAAAAAAGCGCTCGACCATGCCATTGAACTCGGCATTGCCATGCAGCTCACCAACATTCTCAGGGACATCGGAGAAGATGTTGACCGGGGCAGAATCTACCTCCCTCTCGAGGATCTCGACCGCTTCGGTTATACGCAGGAAGAATTTATGCAGAAAAAGATAAACGAGAATTTTATAGCGTTGATCAAGTTTCAGATTGGGCGTGCACGGAGCTATTACGAAGCATCCGAACAGGGCATTCCCATGCTTGAAAAAGACAGCAGGCTTGCGGTTAAAGTCAGCAGCCTGAACTACTGCAACATTCTCAAAGCAATCGAAGAAAACAACTATGATGTTTTTTCACAGCGGGCCTACCGATCCTTTTATCAAAAACTTCGTACCATCCCTTATATCTGGTACAAGCTGCACGTCTCCGGTTAAGGTACTTTTACCCGGCAAACCATAAAAACAATAATACCTTAAGGATAACCTTTTACATGGCTGAAGCACAGGAAAATAACAGGCAGCATACTCTGTCTGCCGATCGGGAAGCGGAACTGCGGACACTGAACGATCAGATGAAAAGAAGGATCGAGGAACGAAGCCAGCTTGCCGAAGAGGGTGTCGAGCCTTATCCCTACGGATTCGATGTCACTGCATATTCAAAAACAATTATAGGCGGATACCGGGATGACAAGCCGGAAACGGTTTCGGTTGCCGGCAGGATCATGACCATAAGGAAAATGGGAAAGGCCTCGTTCTTTCACATTCAGGACAAGGAAGGGAAAGTCCAGATCTATATCAAGAGAGACGACGTCGGACAAGAGGCTTACAAAGTATTCAAATTGCTCGATATCGGAGATATAGTCGGTATAAAAGGATACACCTTCCGCACCAAAACCGGCGAAATTTCCATCCATGCCGAAGAGTTTCGGCTTCTCAGCAAATCACTCCGGCCCATACCAGTCGCCAAAGAAAAAGAGGTAGGCGGGCAAAAAGTAACCTATGATGCATTCAGCGACAAAGAGATGCGGTACCGGCAGCGTTACGTCGATTTGATCGTCAATCCCGAGGTTAAACAAACCTTTATCAAACGCTCCGCTATCATTTCCTTCATGCGAAACTTCTTTACCGACAGAGGTTATATCGAAGTTGAAACTCCGATCCTTCAACCGATCTATGGAGGTGCTGCGGCACGGCCGTTCGCTACCCACCATAACGCGCTGAATATGGAACTCTACCTCAGGATTGCCAACGAGCTTTACCTGAAACGTTTGATTGTCGGCGGGTTTGACGGAGTTTTTGAATTTGCAAAGGATTTCCGCAACGAAGGGATCGACCGTTTTCACAATCCCGAATTCACCCTGGTAGAACTGTACGTCGCCTACAAAGACTATTACTGGATGATGGAGCTGGTCGAAGAGTTGTTTTATCAGACATGCATGTCGGTAAACAACAGTGACTCGACACATTTCCTCGGTCACAACATCAGTCTGAAACCTCCCTACAAAAGGCTCACCATAGCCGATGCGGTTCACGAATACTGTGCTGTGGATATCAAAGGAAAATCAGAAACCGACTTGAGGAACATAGCCAAGGATCTCGGCCTTTCACTCGATCCTAAAATCAGCAGTGGGAAAATCATCGATGAGATTTTTGGAGAATTCGTGGAACCGAAACTGATTCAGCCGACCTTTATTACCAACTATCCGACCGAGATGTCCCCTCTTGCCAAGAAACATCGTTCGGAAGAAGGGGTGGTCGAGCGTTTCGAGCTGATTGCCGGCGGAAAAGAGCTTTGCAACTCGTTCTCGGAGCTTAACGATCCGGTCATACAGCGCGAACGGCTCGAAGCCCAGGCAAAACTGCGCCTGCGCGGAGACGATGAAGCGATGGTCGTCGATGAAGACTTTCTCCGTGCTCTCGAATACGGCATGCCCCCATGCGCCGGTCTGGGTATCGGTGTGGACAGGCTTGTCATGCTGCTTACCGGACAGGATTCCATACGGGACGTTATCTTTTTTCCCCATATGAAACCGGAGTAGTTCAGTTTCTCGTCCGGTTTTTGTTTTTTGAAATATGCGGTAAGTCCGATCCGGGAAGGCTTCGCGCTCTTTTAAACTCTTATATTCAAGCACCATGTCACTCACCTGGTCCCAGCTTGAAGATATGCCTTTGCTCGACATTATCGGGCAGGGAGAAACAAGGCACACCGAATTCAAGCGGCTGGTGCACTCCCCTGTGAAAATCGCAAAATCCATCGTTGCTTTTGCCAATACCGAAGGCGGCATTATTCTCATAGGAGTGGACGATGACAAAAGAATCACCGGCATTCACAGTGAGAAAGAGATGCTCGAGATAGTGCACGACGCTGTCAAACTCCATGTCGAGCCAGTCCCGCATATCGAAACTGAAGTGATAGAGTACAAGAAAAGACTGGTACTGATGGTCATTGTTCCTGAAAGCAGCGACAAACCTCACTACCATATTTCAACCGAACGCGACAATGACACCCTGAAAAAAGTAAACAGAAAGAAAGTGTACCTGCGTGAGGAAAGTCACAACAAAGTTGCGTCGCCCGACAGGGTATTTCTCATGAAATCAGCCGGGGATCCCCTGAAACTCTCTTTCGGTGCGAACGAAAAAATGTTGCTGGGTTACCTTGCAGACAACACATCCATTACAGCCCAGGAGTTCAGTTCACTTGCCGGCATTCCGCTGCAGAAAGCAATGCAAACACTTGTAGCTCTGGTGCGTTCAGGAGCAATCAAACTCTGTAATGAAGGGCAAAAGAGTTATTACTGTCTGCATAACTTCTAAAGAGGTTAGCGGGCCTCAATAGTGAACCGTCACTCGCTACTTGTCGCTCGCCTCTATTTTATAGTACTCCCGATACCAATCGACAAATTTTTGTATTCCTTCCTCGACAGGAGTTTGGGGATGATAGTTTACGTCCTGAACCAGCTGTGCAACATCCGCGTAAGTATCCGGTACATCGCCCGGCTGCAGAGGCAGAAACTCTTTCTCCGCAGTTTTCCCAAGGGCTTTTTCAAGAGCGCCAATGTAATCCATGAGCTCGACAGGTTTACTGTTGCCGATATTGTATACCCGCCATGGCGCCCTGCTTGATCCAGGGTCCGGTTTCAGCCCCGACCAGTCAGGATTTGGAACAGCCACATGATCGAGCGTACGAATCACACCTTCGGTAATATCATCGATATAGGTAAAATCTCTCCGGTGTTTGCCATAGTTGAACACTTTGATCGGTTTTCCTTCAAGGATGGCTTTGGTAAACAGGAAAAGTGCCATATCAGGTCTTCCCCAAGGCCCGTAAACAGTGAAAAAACGCAGCCCGGTGGTTGGAATCCCGTAAAGATGGCTGTAGGTATGCGCCATGAGCTCGTTTGATTTCTTGGTGGCTGCATACAAGGAAAGAGGGTGGTCAACGTTATCGTGAACGGAAAAAGGCATGGTCTCATTGGCGCCGTAAACGGAGCTCGACGAGGCATAGACCAGATGTTCGACATGATGCTGTCGGCATCCTTCGAGAAGATGCATAAAACCAACAATATTGCTGTCAATGTAGGAATGAGGGTTTTCGAGAGAATAACGCACACCTGCCTGAGCTGCAAGATTCACGACACGGTTGAACTTCTCGATGGCAAAAAGCTCCTCGATCCCTTCCCTGTCGGCAAGATCGAGCTTGATGAACCGGAAGTTTTCCGATCCGTGAAGCATCTCGATACGGGCTTTTTTCAGCGCAGGATCATAATAGCTGTTGAGATTGTCTATACCCACCACCTCGTCACCCCGTTCGACAAGGGTACGGCTGACATGGAAACCTATAAAACCGGCAGCGCCGGTTACCAGTATTTTCATCTGATCAATGGGGTTAAAGGGATTAGAGCCTCAGGCATTTTTTAATGGCTGGAGAAATTCAGGGTTAATGAGTACTTCGATCCCTTGCATAATGCTGTCGAAATATACCACAAGCTTTGCATCCCGTCCCTCTTTTTTAACGATGCCCTCAAGACCGCGGAAAGGTCCCGAGATGACCTTGACTCTCTGGCCTGTAGGTATTTCCGGAAAAACGTCCCTCAGGGCATCAGGTTCACCAGTAAGAATTTTAATCCACTCTATATCCCTGTCAAGGATAACCGAGGGAACGTTTCTGATCCCGACAAATTTGACAACTCCATCGCTTTCGAGCACTTTGAGGTGATCGCTTTTATAAACTATCCTGACAAAAACATAGCCTTTAAACAACGGCATACTCACTTTTTTCCTCCGGTCACTCCACTGCCGCCATGTTTCGACAAGCGGCAAAAAACTGGTTATGCCCTTATCCTGAAAAAGTTGATGAACCTTTTTTTCAAATCGTGAGCGAACATAAACAGCATACCAGCACAGAACATCTTTACCATCCATAAGGAAATACGAATAATTTTTTCTTCTCGACCGAAATCAATACACTATGCTGCAGGACATAGTTGCTTACACACAAAAAATGAAACGGCGAATCCTTTTCACATATAATGAATTTTACCGTTATCAACAAAGATTCCGGCACAGCCGCAAGAAATGGAGTTCTGTATACCGATCATGGGGAAATACCCACGCCGGTCTTCATGCCTGTCGGTACCAGGGCCAGCGTGAAATCGGTCGAGCCTGAAGAACTGAAAACCCAACATGCGCATATAATCCTTGCAAACACCTATCATCTTTACCTCAGACCCGGCAACGACATTATCGGCAAGGCAGGCGGCATACACCGATTCATGAACTGGGACAAGCCGCTTCTTACCGACAGCGGGGGCTACCAGGTTTATTCTCTTTCTGAACTCCGAACCATCAGCGAGGAAGGCGTGCGTTTCAAATCCCATATCGACGGTTCCATGCTGTGTTTCACGCCGGAAAACGTCATCGAGACCCAGCGAATCATCGGCAGCGATATCATGATGCCGCTCGACGAGTGCCCTCCCTGGCCAGCGGAAAAAAACTACGTCAAAGAGTCGGGGGACATGACCGTGCGCTGGGCCGAGAGGGCAAAAAAACACCTTGCAGCCACACAGCCGCGCTACGGTTACCATCAGGCACTTTTCGGTATTACCCAGGGGGGAACTTTCTCTGACCTGCGCAAGCAAATCAGCAAAGAACTTGTCGATCTGGATTTGGACGGTTACTCAATCGGCGGTCTCGCTGTCGGAGAACCGGCAGAAGAGATGTACCGGATACTCGAACTGTCCCACACGGTTCTTCCTGAAAACAAACCGCGCTACCTGATGGGTGTCGGCACTCCCGAAAACATTCTCAATGCCATCGAGCGGGGTATCGACATGTTCGATTGCGTCATCCCCACCCGTGAAGCCCGGAACGGAAGAGTTTATACAAGAAACGGACATATCAATCTCCGTTCCGCACGATTTGCCGGGGATTTCAATTCCATCGACGAAGGATTCGACAACCATGTCTGCAGGAACTATTCGAGAGCCTACATCCGCCACCTGCTCAACGTCGGCGAGATACTTGGCCTCAAGCTCTGTACTTTGCACAATATCTCTTTTTTCATGTGGCTCACCCGGACCGCAAGGGCACAGATCATTCAGGGCAGTTTCAGAGAATGGAAAGAAAGCTTCCTCCAGACGTTCAATGCCGAAAAACAATCCTGATACCATGCTCCGAAACAGATCGATCTTTCTCCTGAGCCTCGGCTGCTCCAAAAACACCGTCGATTCTGAAAAACTCATCAGTCAGGCAGAAAAAAACGGACTGCACTTTGTGGAACATGCCGACGACGCGGACATCGTCATCATTAACACCTGCGGCTTCATCGCTGATGCCAAAACCGAATCGATAGACGAAATACTTGCCGCTGCGGAAAAACGGAAACAGGGAGAGATAACAGCCCTCTATGTCATGGGATGCCTCAGTGCGCTGTATGCCAGGGAACTCCGGGCCGAGCTTCCGGAAGTCGATCGTTTTTTCGGAACGTCCGATATGGAGGAAATCATTGCAATGCTCGGAGGCACTCTTTCACCGCAACACCTGCACGAACGCACCCTGCTCACACCGCCGCACTATGCATGGCTGAAGATTGCCGAAGGATGCAGCCGCACCTGCTCATTCTGCGCAATCCCGAAAATGAGGGGAAAGTACACCAGCGAACCTGTCGAAACGCTTGTCAAAGAAGCACGTTCGCTCAGGGAAAAAGGGGTAAAAGAGCTGAACGTCATCGCTCAGGACATCAGCTACTACGGCTATGACCTCAATGGTTCATCACAGTTGAACGACCTGCTGCAACAGCTTTCGGACCTGGATTTCCACTGGATCAGGCTGCTGTATGCCTACCCGCAGAACTTCCCGCTGGAGGTTATCGACACCATGCGTGAGAGGCAAAACATCTGCAACTACCTCGACATACCCATTCAGCATATCAACGATCGCATCCTTGCCTCGATGAAGCGAGGCATAAGCAAAGACGAAACCATCCGCCTCCTGGAATCCATCCGCGACCGCAACCCCGATATCAGGCTTCGCACCACGATGATCACCGGCTATCCCGGCGAAACAAGGGCGGAGTTCGAGGAATTGCTTGAGTTCGTCCGGGATTTCCGTTTCGACCGTCTCGGCTGTTTCCCCTACAGCCATGAGGAGCATACTTCGGTTTACGCGACCCTCGAGGACAATGTAGAGAAAGAAAAGAAACAGGAAAGAGTACGTGAGATCATGGAGCTGCAGGAAGGCATTTCAAGAGACAACAATAAACAGCTCGAAAGGCAAACGATAGAAGTCCTGATCGATGAAGCGGATGGTCAAACGGCTTACTGCAGAACGCAATATGACGCTCCCGAAGTAGATAACGAGTGTATCCTGAACATGGGTGAAGCCGATCTCAAGCCCGGCGATTTTTGTATAGCTATGATTGAGGATAGTACAGCCTATGAGCTGTATGGAACAGTATTGGTGCCCCGAAATCACTGAGCGGTTTTTCACAGATTCACTGTTAATAGACACGATATTTTATCGGATAGTTAATTGATCTTTTTTCGGCTTTCCTTTCTTTTGTTGTATTTTTTCTGAAGCAACCGATCACCCCCCTTCCACACCAAGCTATAGGAAAACGGTTATGGCACCGCCTACTACAATTACCGCCAGGGTCAGCCGGGTTGTCGATGGCGATACCATCAGAGTTTTTCTTCCCAATACAGAGAAAGACGAATCATTACGCATTCTCGCTCTTGATACAGAGGAGTCCAATGCAGGCGGCAGTAAACCGGTGACTCCATGGGGAAAAAAGGCAAAGCTCCGTGCTGAGGCTTTCTTTTCACCAGATGATGAAGTTGAACTGGTTTTTCCAAGTTCTGAAGATTGTGAAGTGTGCCTGAAAAAGTATCGGGGCAATTATGGAAGATTGCTGGTTTTTGTGATGAAAGATGGCGTAGACTTTCAAGAAACCATGATTCGAGAGGGATACAGCCCGTATTTCATGAAATACGGTAATGCTCAATGGGAGGACTTGCACAAAAAATACCAAATAGCAGAGCGGGAGGCACAGATTGAGACCCTTGGCGTTTGGGATCAGATTGGCGTCAACGGTTCGGAAATACGCAATTATGCGGCACTTGGAACGTGGTGGAAACTGCGCGCTGAGATTATCGACCGTTACCGCGCAGCGAGGCAATCAACCGAAAACCTCTTTAACACCAGGCTGGATTACGATACATTGATATCGCTTGCGGAGGAGGAAAAAGAAGCGACTGTCTTCACTGAATTGCGGAGCATAAAAAAAGTCGGAGCTCGTAGCGCCCTGATCCTGATCGGCTCTGAAGAACAGCCATTCAGCCTCTTTCTACCGGATATCGAATCCGATGAGGGGCAAGGTATTGTAAGGCTGCTGGAGACACGATACATCTTTGGAGATGCTGCCCATCCGAGAAGAAGCTATGCCTATGTCCATGGAACGTTGAGTCTGTACCATGACAAGCCACAAATTGTCGTACGTCATACGGATCAAGTTATTGATGAGGCTCTTTCATCCAAATAGTGGCTGGCTCTCACTGCAAAGAGGATTACCGAAGCTCCTCAAACCACTTTAGTCGCAACAATCCTCATCTCCCTTCATCCGAACATCAATGGAGACTTTGCGTATTCGGACACACTTAACATTGTCACCAGGCAGATCAAGACACTCAAGGAGCTGCTTGGCCTTGTCGCCCCAAGCCTATGTATCACTTGCAGTTAGAGATTTGAAACCAAAGTACTTTTTTCAGAGATAACGCCACCTTGATAAATTCAAACCATTTTCAGATGAAGGTTCAACGTCTATGCGAAATAAAGGTGCTTGTCGTAATACGGTTACAGAAGGACGTTCAGAAAAAAAATCCGATTGAATAAACAAGCGCAGGTCGAGGGTTACCATAATCGGCTTTTGGAGATAAACGGAACTGAATTTGGCTTCTATGGCTGCCGCGAAGTGATTAGCCACATTCGACACTTACAGGTTCGATGATAGAAACCGTCATTCTGTATAAAAAAACCAAAAAAAATCAAAAAGAATTTTCCTAAATTTATACTTGAGAAATTGCTTGTATTCACTGCGCCATTGAATTCCGTATTCACAATGCTTGTGCCTGTAATGAGCAAGTGTGACACAGCAGCAGAAAGCCGAATGGCTGGTTGCCGCCGCAGGAGGTGATGCCATGGCGCAGCAGCAAACACTAAAACACAACACTTCTCTGCAAGCTTATTATTCCCCACTCACTCATTTCGGATCGAACAAGGAGGACATGTGTTTGATTGGATTACACTTATCGGCGCGATAACCGGTTTATGCCTGGTCATAGGCTCAATGCTTCTTCTTTGGAAAGGCGCCATCTCTTTGAGTGAAGCATCTCAAAAAGAGGCCTTTACAGCCGAGTTAGGCAAGCAGATTAAGCTAACAACGCGCTATCCAAGCATTGCATTATTTGTCATTGGCTTGATTTTCTTTGTCTTTTCTGCATGGTTCGCCAAAGAAGGAACATTAAAGGAATATAAACTTAGCGGAAAAGTATCTTCAGAGGATGAATTGAGAGGTGTCAGAGTCGAAGTACTCGCCGGTCCGTGGATAAGCAATGTCGATGAGGATGACGGTCAGGTCAGAGCGACAGTGCACCCTCATTTGGAGAATATGATTATCAAGATCGTCGCGCCTGGATATGATAAACCGGAAATCATAAAAACTGCAGCTATTTCTAACGGCAAAATCTCTATAGGTGATGTGAATGTCGGGAACCTGAAAATTAAAGATATACAACCACAAGAACATATACCCGATCGACAAAGCGAATAATATTAAAAACCCATTTGCCAAGTAAACGAAAATGCTGTCAAGATTTTTTATCATCCAAATAACGCTGGCAATCATACTGTCCATCCCTTTACGCGGAGTGATTGCCGAATCTCTAAGTGGCCAGATAGTAAATGCAAATGGAATCCCCATACCAGGAATGGAAGTAATACTATACAATCCCAGGGTGGGGCCTAGTCCCTCGCAATTCACGGATACGAGGGGCAAGTTTTTTTTTAATTATGTCCCTTTTCCAGCCAATTATGACCTGGAGCTTTATTGGCGCAGAGAGTTGGTATTTCGCCGATTAATATATATACGGGGCTATACAAGGCTGGCACCGATAACCTTGTATTAGTTGCTGCTGAACAAGTCAACGTACCGCCAAACAGCTATCAAAAGACGCTCTGCGCGACAGACAGACGTCCACTTCTTGATGGAGTTTCTGCTCCGAACAGAACCGTTCGACATGTTTGCTGCTTGCGACGTGCTCGGTTCTTCTCAGAATCTTTCGGGGGCTATTGCTCATCCAAGCTCAAAAGTCGTGATCCCGAATATCCTATCGATGCAAAGATCCGGCTGTTGGCCCATGTACATTCGTGCAGTTTTGAAAACAACCTTCATACCGTGCCGTTGAACCAGATCGATTGCGGCTGAATTGCTTTCAGGTATATCGAGATATACTGGCGAGCCGTTGGGCACGGAGGTTTTAAGAGCCCGGAAAAGTTGTTCAGCGAGTTCTGGACGGTCCGCAAACAACGGGCCGATTTTGTACCCTGATCGACAGGGACGTATGACGCCGTATCCGGCAAGACGGTTACGTTCACTGATTCCAAGGGCTGTGCTCCCCGGTTGCCGTATCCAGCAATCGAGAAATTCCTTTCGATCACCTGGAAATAATACCCGGTCGTAGGCGAGCAAATCGGTAAACGGGATCGACGATAGTTCCGAAATCCCCTGATGTGAGCCCTGTTTTCCACCTCCCGCCCCCTTGTAACGCATATTACTGTACGCGAAGGTAAAGCCGAGTTCCTGGTAATTTTCTTTACGTTCCAATACACCGTCAAGGCCTACAGTCATCCCCCGAAGCCGTCTGAGCACTGAACGGCCAAGCCTGAAGCCTATTGCCGTACCACGATATTCCGGAAGCACGATGTACAATCCGATGAACCCGAAAGACGGGCCGTACCTGACAGCCGAGATCGTCCCTGCCGGCTTGTTGTCGATCAGGCCGATCAGGAATCCTCCAGGATCGGCACGATAAAAACACTCCTTATCGCCAAGGCCGGGGTTCCAGCCTTCACGGGCAGCCCATTCGATGGCAAAATCGATTTCAGGAAGAGTCATCGTCCTGATCGTGTATTCATGGTCTTTATTCATGGTACATGAAGACTTTTTTACTTGGAGACAGTATAATGCAACAACAGCACTTCAGAGGGGTATGCATGAGCAGGCTCGCAGCCATCTCGACTCACACAAGAGTTTTCATAAAAGCTTACCGGCTTCGGCTTTTTCAATCAACTCTTCAAGACAGTTCCTGCAGAGGCAGGTTTCATAACGATCGGCAAGATAAGCCCTTACTTCCGGAAGCACGTTCACTGAACCGCACCAGCACTCCGTTGAAAGTTTGCATTCAAACGTGGCACCGCATACCGGGCATGTTGCATCCCCTTTTTTTCCATTGGTGTGAATGTTTCGCTGTTCCATTGTAATCATGGGTTGAATGTAGTGACTTTACCAATATAGGGCGTCTCACACTTTTTTAACGTATATTCCGCGCATAACTCCGATATCATCTGCAATTCGTGCAAGAGGAAACGTTGCAGGTTTATGGAGAAAGTATTTTTATTCAGGTAAAGAACGTTACACAAGCATTCTGAGGGATGAAGCACCCTTCGCTGATATTTCTTACCGGTTTCAGCGGCTCCGGGAAATCGACTATCGGACCGCTGTTGGCCAATTCACTTGGTTATGATTTCCTGGACCTCGACAAGGAAATCGAACGGCTTGCCGGAAAGTCGATTAGCGAGATATTTGCCGAAGAAGGTGAAGCGCATTTCAGGGCTCTGGAACTGGACGTTCTCGAGGGAATTATCGACACTAAAGAACTGATCGTTTCTCTTGGCGGCGGGGTATTACAGAACGACCGTTGTTTCTCCCTGATCATCGCTTCCGGTACCCTGGTCTATCTGTACTCGAGCCCGGAAGCTCTTGCAAAGCGGTTGAGTCACAAGACCGACCGGCCGTTGATGAAAGGAGACAGTGGCGAGCGTCTTTCGCGGGAAGAGCTCGAGAAAAAAATCCTTGCCTTGCTTGAAAAACGCGAACCCCGCTACAAAACCGCCCGGATCATTGTTGAAACCGACACAAAACGGATTGGCTCAACGGTAGAAGAGCTGACAAGAAAGATCGAGCGGTATGTCCGCCGAGCAAAAAACCGGCAATTTGCCGAGAAAACAACAAAGCATACGAAAAGTGAGTGAAATTATCGTCGGCACACCTGTTTATACCCAACTTGAAGAATTGTTTTTCAAGCATAAACTGAGAAAAAAAACCGTTGTACTTTTTGATGAAAACACAAAAGCCCTTTTCGGCAAAGAGATCCTTGTCTCGCTGAAAGATCAGGGATTCAGGGTTTTCGAGCTGATCGTTCCGGCCAGGGAAACCTCCAAAAGCTTCCGTACAGCCTATCGGTTATACGGAGAGCTGATCGAGGCCGACGTGGACAGGAGCTGGAATCTGCTTGCCGTCGGAGGAGGCGTGGTGGGTGACCTTGGCGGGTATATAGCTGCGAGCTACTACCGCGGCATACCGGTCATCCAGCTCCCCACAACCCTGCTTGCCATGACCGATAGCTCTATAGGCGGCAAGGTTGCGATCAACCATCCTCTGGGCAAAAATCTCATCGGTTTCTTTCACATGCCGGAGCTCGTGCTGATTGACCCTTCATATCTGAAATCACTCCCTGAACGCGAGGTATATGCCGGCATGGCCGAAGTGGTGAAATACGGATTTATTGCCGACAAAGCGTTTCTCGAGTATGTCGATAAACATTTCGAGGAGATTATCGCCATCAAAGATCCTTATGTTACCGAAGCGATCCGTAAAAGCGCCCGCATTAAAGCCGATGTAGTGGGACAGGATTTCAGGGAGCAGAGCGGTTTGCGGGCAACCTTGAATTTCGGGCATACGTTCGCTCACGGTTTTGAAAAGCTTGCCGATTACCGCCATATCCGCCATGGAGAAGCTGTTGCAATAGGGATGATTTGCGCCCTGCACCTCTCGCACCAGCTTGGAAAAATCAGTCAGCAGGAATTGGAAGAGGGGCTCGCCATATTGAAAAAATTCAAATT
>JAKSDC010000107.1 GCA_022360275.1 Chlorobiales bacterium | reverse complement strand
G
This sequence comes from Chlorobiales bacterium, assembly GCA_022360275.1. Taxonomy (GTDB): domain Bacteria; phylum Bacteroidota; class Chlorobiia; order Chlorobiales; family Chlorobiaceae; genus Prosthecochloris. The sequence continues at coordinate 11,413 of JAKSDC010000107.1, read as the reverse complement.
GTGCATGGTTGAAAGAGATGGTTGAAAAAACTTTCATGCACAAGTTCAGGGGCCGCATCGGCTGGCAGATTATCCCCGAATAACCATGAAGCTTTTTAAACACGTAAAACTTTAGACTCACCATGAGACCTTCAAAGTTCGATAGATTCCTGATGAAGAACAAGATCTACCAGTTCTGGCGTTTTATTGTGCTGAATCTCAAGATTCTCAAGGCGGTCGATCAAAGTAAACGAGCCTGATCCGGAATCTCTCATCAAGGATAACAGCAAGAAAAGCGCATGAGGAAGCCAAAGCCTCATGCGCTTTTTTTATAGTTTACTTCAGGGGAATCAGTCTTGATTTTGAATCAGTCGCTCGTATTCTTCATGTTTGCCGATCCATACCCATATGAAATCATCATGCACCAACCAGCAAGCACTTCAACCCGAGAGCTTTCATGCCTGCGGAGGTAACTACAGGATACCCTCTTTTCGTTCTGTGGTTTCGATTGCCGCGCCGATATCCCGACAAGCCGAAAGGCTTTGCCGGTAAAATCAAGACTCCGTTCGCCTTGCATCCCGATGCGAACGAGATTCATAGAAGTTCTCCTTGCTTTAGAACAAAAGTGACGCATTCTACATATTCATCGAGAATATTGGATTCTCGAATCTGGTTTAAATAGAAATTGTCAAATAGCCTGCATTGATCGGGACGCTGCTCTTTCAACTGTTCTATCCTTTTCTCGATCAATCTATTGTTTGCTTCGTTTTGCCGTCGAATATATTCTCTATTCCACTTCAATTGGGCAATGATTTGTAGCCCTGAATTCTTTATCTCCGAATAGAGCGCTTCCTCGGAAAAATACCCAGTCCCCTTGTATCTTCCATCGTGAAATGCTGTCTCATAGATGATTGATCCGTCGTCGTTTATCTTTTTCGAAAGAACCTGCAATGTTTTGGCGATTGAGCCAAAAGCATCGGAATCGTGACCATAAATAACAACGTCATATTTTACAGGGGCAGCAATTGTCTCGCACATGTTCCCCTGTCTTAACACGACGGTTTCGGAGAGTTGATTTTCCCTGATTCTGGCATTTCCTTCTTCAATAAACTCGGGGATGATGTCAATTCCTTTATAGTTGCCTGGAAAAGTTTTAGCTAATTCAATAACAGTTGCACCTTTTCCGCATCCCAGATCAATAATTTGACTGTCCTCTTTCAGCGCAACGTGCTGCTTCAGGATCTTTATGACGGCATCCGGGTTTCCGCCTAATGCCCATAAGTCCTTGAGAATAAAAGGAATATATGGCGTGATGTTCTCGTCCCTGATATCCAGGGATTTATTGAACTCACTCTTTATCATGTGTCAATGTACACAGTGGTGTAGAAAATGTGCAAGAGAACCTTCAGTATCATTGTAGCGGTCACCTCCTTGTTGTTTTGTTTATCGAGCGGTCCTCAAATTCAGAACAGGTCTCAATAACAACAGGGATGTCATCATTTGCAATGGCATTTTCTCGGACAACCGAACAGTTTATAATAGTTCATAATATTCAATAAGTTAACATACTGCACATTCTTACTTGCGTTACATCAATTATGTGAGTTTACACCTCATCACTACCATTATGGTGATGATTTCTGACAGGGAAGAGGTGTATGACTGCTTGGGCAGGAAAGATTTAACGTTTCATTATTCCTTGAAATCTGTATACTTAAGGAAGCTCAGAAAAGATTTGGTCGCTTGAAACGTGGCTACAGGGCCCTTTAATTGCGTTTCCCTATGTCCCTTTCGCGCAGAAAATTTCTTATCCGTACCGCACAAGGTGTTGTTATATTCGGCTTGTTTCCAGGGATGACGGCATGTGAAGGACTTACCCGGAAGCAAGAGGAGAAAGATCCTGGTTATGGGGCGTTGGTCTCGCAAATAGGCCGAGAACGCACCGAAATTCTTTGGTACGCATCCTTTGCTCCCAGCAGCCATAACGTCCAGCCTTGGACGGTCACCATCAAGAGTCCCAACAACTGGATTATCGGATCGGCCGAGGATCGCTGGCTGAACGAGGTCGATCCTAAAAACCGGGAAATGCTGCTCTCTATCGGGGCGTTTCTCGAGAATATGGTAACCGTAGCGAAAACGTACGGGTTTCAGGTAAGCATTCGCACAGTTGCCAGAAACCCGTTCGACCCAGAGCTTGTGTCTGTCGAACTGCAGAATGGTGAACGGATGGAATATCCTCTGCAACGGCTTCTCGAGCGGAGAACCGTGCGCACCGATTTCAAAAGCGAAAATATCGACCTTCAGGATTTTTCATTTCTCGTTGATGGAGACGAAGGGTTCTATTATTACCCGTCGGAGTCAACCCGTGCTCTATGGCTCGATGAGGCTACTGTTGCCGCAACCGAGCAGCAGGTTAACCGTGAGAACGTTCAGGAAGAGCTTGCCCGCTGGATACGGTGGTCGGATGCCGATGCCAGCAAGTACCGCAACGGTCTTACCCCGGAAGCAATGGATATTACCGGGCTTGCAGGGTGGTACGTAAGGAATTTTTACGGTTCGAGGGACGTACTGGGCAAAGACTTCCGGAAAGCAACGGTTGAGCATGCAAGGCAACAGGTGGCACAGAGCGGCGGCTGGATCGTCACTACTTCGGAAAATGACCGGATTACGTCCCTGATTGAAGCCGGCCGTCGTTTTGAGCGAATGTTTCTCAGGGCGAAAGACCGCTCCGTCGGCATCCACCCGATGTCGCAGGTGCTCCAAGAAGCACCCTGGTCGGAAGAGGTGGCCGAAGCGCTGAAGCTGGAAAAGCCGCCGCAGTTTCTTCTGAGGGTCGGCTATTTGCGGGATTATCCCTCGCCAGTCAGTTTGAGAATGCCGCTTGATGAGTTCACGAAAGTGTAAAAAGAGGTAAAACAGCTGTTGTGGAAGTGTGAGGGAGAATAGAGCGAAAATGGCAAAACAGGAGAATAGGGCATGGACTTACACGGAACGGTCGATTTTCTTGAAAAGCTGAAGGAGAACAACAACCGGGAGTGGTTTCAGGCGAACAAAAGGCTCTATGACGATGCAAGAGGGGAGTTTGAGCAGTTTATAGCCATGTTGATTCCTGTTGTCAGGGGCATGGATTCCGGTGTCGATGTCGTCAGTCCCAAAGAGTGCCTGTTCAGGATATTTCGTGATGTCCGGTTTTCCAAAGACAAGTCTCCCTACAAAACAAACTTTGGCGCGTTTATCGCGAAAGGCGGGAGAAAAAGCCCGTATGCCGGGTATTACCTGCATATCGAGCCGGGAGCTTCTTTTATAGGAGGGGGGGCGTACATGCCGGAATCGCAGTATCTCAAAGCAATCAGAAACGGGATTTTCAAAAACGTTGACGAATATAAAGCTATCATCGAGGGTGCGGAGTTCAGAAAATTCTTTGGAGGAATGTTCGGAGAAAAGCTGAAGAACGCTCCCAAAGGATTTCCGAAAGATTTTGCCGATATCGATTTGCTGAAAAACAAGCATTACGCCGTCACGCACAGGGTCGAGAACGGTTTCTGGTTTTCGGGCTCTCTTGTCGAAGATGTGAAGGAGATGTTTTCCGCCTTGTACGGTTTAAACAGGTTTCTCAATAATGCAATCAGTAATGCAGATAAAGGATGACGTCATTCACTGGCTTCTGGAAGATGAGAATCCCCCGGTACGTTACCTGACTCTGACCAAGCTGCTGAACCACCCGGAAACAGCCTCGGAAGTGCGACAAACCAGGGCACGTTTCATGGAGTACAATGTAACGCAGGGAATCCTCAGACATAGTAAGGAGTTTTGGAAAAATGACGACCGGGCATACTGGAAATACACCGGCAAGTATTGGCAATTAATTTTTCTTGGCCAATTTATGGCAGACGGAAAAGACCCGCGTATTGCCGAAGGAACGCATGACATATTGAAGAAACGCAAGTGGGTGATGAAGAGCGGAGGTCAGTGTCTGACTGCCAATCTGCTCACCGCATTCAGGCGTCTTGGTTATGGCGGTCATACTGTAGTCATCGAGGAAACCGAGGCTTTGGCAAATAGAATTGTCACGGATCGCGGGATAAAGTGTACGGCGATGGATTGCAGTTTGCTGCCGCGTTGTTACATGGCTGTGCCGAAAATTTTGCTTCTTTTTGCGGAAATACCCGCTCAAAAGCGGTCAGTAAATGTAAACCTGGCGATAGAGCTTCTCGTAGAGAAATTGCTGGAAAATGAAGTTTATGTCTATGTGCCTTCCGCTCGAAAAGAGTGGAGGAAAATTTTAGATAAGGCGCCGAAACGTGCTGATCTACCGGAAGGAGAAACTGTCAAAAACTGGATATTCAAACAAAAGGATGCTTTCCTTGACTCGCATGATTTAGGGGCAAGAATACCGAAACAAGGGTGGGTCAATTTTGGGTTTCCATTACATTATAACGCGGACATATTGGAAGAAATGTATGCACTGGCCCTCCTAGAAACACAAATGACTCCACAACTGAAAAGACCATTGGAAATCATCAGAGATAAAATGACGCCGGACGGTAAATGGGTAATGGAAAACTCTTTGAATGGAAAGATGTGGGCGGATGTCGAAGAAAAAGGGAAACCCAGTAAATGGATTACTTTTTTTGCGCTGTATGTGCAGGGTCATTTTAACATGGAGCAATCATGAACTGGAAAGAGCTGTTAACGAAAGAAATCGAATCTACCTATGCCGCTGCGGCGGGGTTGCTGAATCTGGTCGATGAAGAGATGTTGCAATGGAAGCCCGCTGCGGGAAGCAACTGGATGACAACCGGTCAACTGCTCAAACACATCACCAATGCGTGCGGCGAGAGTATGCGTGGATTTGTTACCGGTGACTGGGGACTGCCTGAGGGCGTCGATGTGAACAGTCTGCCTCCTGAAGAGATGTTGCCGCCCGCTGAAAAAATGCCGACTGTCGGAAGCGTTGCCGAAGCAAAACAGCTTCTGGGGGAGGACAAGCAGCTTGCGCTTTCTTTGTTGTCTGCATGCAGTGAGAATGAGCTTGCCACAAAACAAACAACTGCTCCCTGGGATCCGGCCGAGGTGCTGCTTGGTCATCGTCTTCTCCAGATGGTCGATCACCTGAAGGTGCACAAGGCGCAGCTGTTCTATTATCTGAAACTTCAGGGCAGGCCGGTTCACACCGGTAATCTTTGGGGTATGTAGGTTTTTCCTGTAACCTGAACAATCTCTAAAGGAGGAAACATTATGGATGCTACAGAAACCGGTAAAATGTCTGAAGTCTGGTGGCTTGTACTGCTTCGCGGAATAGTGCTGGGCCTGTTCGGCCTGTTGCTTGTTGCCATACCGGGTGCGACACTTTCATCACTGGTGCTGTTTATAGGTATCTATTGGTTCATACACGGTATTTTCTCTCTTGTCAGCATTTTTGTGGGTCGCTCGTCACTGCATTGGGGGTGGTTGTTACTGGACGGTATCATCGGTATCCTGGCGGGTATTTTTGTGCTGAGCCATCCGCTTTTTACCGCTTTTCTCCTTCCAACCACCCTTGTGATGATCCTCGTCGTTTTCGGTCTTGTTATGGGGACGATAAACCTGTTGCAGGGCATAAAAGGAGACGGCGCCGGCGCGGTCGTTCTTGGAGTAATCAATGTGTTTTTTGCGGTATTTCTGCTTGTCCATCCTGCAATGGTAGCCATGTTCGCTGCGTTTCTGCCGATCACCATAGGGATACTGTGCATCATCGGGGGCGTTTGGCTTATTGTCAAGTCGTTCAGCATCCGTGGCTCGATAAATGGATCGGATGCTGCTGCATAGCTGGAGAAGGGAGAGTTGGGGGATAATTAGTTTACATAAGCAAGAGAGACGATATGGCAGATTCGCCTTATACTAAATTTGATGATAGTAAACTGATTCTGCGAGACGAACTGGCTATTGACCGGACCGTTTTGGCAAATGAACGAACACTGCTTGCGTACCTGCGTTCAGGTGTTGCCTTGGTGATTGCCGGTGTTTCTATCATGCATTTTTCAAATGAGGGCTGGTTCTGGGCGGTTGGTGTCGCGTGTATCCCGGTTGGCATGGTCGCTGGTATTGTCGGCGTGATAAAGTATCGCAGAAGGAACAGAGCCATTTCCGCTGTTCGAAAAAAGCCGCCAAGCGAGCTCCTTCGAAGTTCTCGCGGAGCATGATACCCTGTTTGAGCACTGGCATACAGATTCTTTTGCCAAACCTTTTTCCAATTCCTGTTGTTGACTATGTATGGAAAAATGAAACCATCATTCAGGTTAGGGCGAAAAACAATGCAGGAGGAGGGTTGAAATGAACGTTGTGTTGCTGCTGTTGTCAAGCTTTTTGCTGGCCGGGTGCTCGGTCCTGGGCAAACGGACGGCGGAAGAAGCACAATATGCTGTGTTGAAAAGCGAAGGGGAGTTTGAGATCAGGCGTTACGAGCCCATGATTATTGCTGAAACAACGATTGAGGGAGATTACCGGTCAGCGAGCGGCAAGGCATTCAGCAGGCTGGCGGGCTTTATTTTCGGCGGTAACAAGGCCGAGTCGAGTATCGACATGACAACACCGGTACTACAGGAGCAGGAAAGTGAAGAGGTTGTCATGACCGCCCCGGTACTTCAGAAAAAATCGGGAGAAAAGTGGGTGACGGCATTTGTCATGCCCCGGAAGTATACCATGGAGACAATTCCCAAGCCTCTCGACAAGGATATCGTGCTGAAAGAAATTCCGGCAGACACAGTTGCAGTTATCCGTTATTCCGGTCTGCATTCTGAAAAAAATATCAGGAAATATTCTGAAAAACTGAATGAGTGGATCGTAAGAGAGGGGTACCGCCCTGTGTCAGGGCCGAGGGCGGCAACTTTCGACCCGCCCTGGACGCTGCCTTTTCTCCGGCGAAACGAGGTGCATATAGAGGTAAAGTGAGGGATGAAGGAAATCCGACTGAAGAAAGGTCACGATATTGTACTTGCAGGGCAGCCGGAAAAACGGCTCGTCAATACAGGACAACCGGCCCGTCTGAAAATCAGACCTGCGGATTTCCGGGGAATCAAGCCGAAGCTGATCGTAAAGGAGGGCGATCATGTCAAGACAGGGTCGCCGGTGTTTTACAGCAAAGCCTTTCCCGATATGTTCGTGACCTCACCGGGCGCGGGGCGTATCGTAAGCATTGTTATAGGGGAGCGCCGTGTTGTCAAGGAGATCGTCATTGATCTCGACAAGGCCGAGTCTTTTGAAGAGTTCGGGAGTTTCAACGAACAGTCAGTTGCGTCGCTTTCCGCTGAAAAGATAAAAAAACAGTTGCTGCGTTCCGGTTTGTGGCCGGTTATCAGGCAGCGCCCTTTCTCGTCCGTGGCAGATCCTGATAAGTTGCCGAAGGCAGTGTTTGTCCCGGCCATGACTACCGCACCGTTTGCTCTCGATACGGATTTTGTGCTTGACCATGATTCTACGGGATTTCAGATGGGCCTGTCGATTCTGAAAAGACTTGCCGGAAGTCCGGTTCATCTTGTTACGGGAAAAAACAGTTCGAGTGCAGTTCTTGTCGGAGCGAAAGATGTCGTGCAGCACCGTTTCAGCGGTCCCCATCCGGCAGGCAATGTGGGCATCCATATTCATCATATCGCTCCGATCAGGGGCCGTGACGACATTGTCTGGTATGTTTCCCTTCAAGATGTCTTGCGGATAGGCCGGTTGTTTCTCAAGGGGAGGCTGCCGGTCGAGAAAATCGTGACCGTTGGCGGTGAATCGGTGGAAAAACGTCTCTATGTGAAGATGCGGCATGGTATGATGCTGAAAGACGTCCTGTGGGGGAACCCTGTCGAGCGAAACAGCCGTTTGATTGCCGGAGATGTGCTGACCGGTTTGAAAAGTGTACCCGAAGACCCGCTTGGATTTTACCACGAAACGGTCTCGGTTATACCTGAAAACACTCGTCGTGATTTCATCGGATGGCTCCTGCCGGGTCTGCATAAATATTCCGTGACCAATCTGTTTTTGTCCCGCCTGGTGAAGAAGCGTGAGGCACGGCTTGATACCCGTATGCACGGCAGTCCGAGGGTAATAATTCCCTTCGGCAATATCGAGTCGGTTTTGCCCATGGATATTCTGCCGACCTTTCTGGTCAAAATGATTCTTGCCAAAGATATCGACGAGATGGAAAAGCTGGGGATCTATGAGTGTGATCCGGAAGATTTTGCCCTCTGTTCGTTTGTCGATGCATCGAAAATGGAGATTGCCGAGATCATTCGCGAGGGACTGGAGTATGTGGAGAAAAACGGTTAGCGAAGAAGATATGCATCCACAATCGCTTAACGCATTTTTATGCGCAGTATTAGAAAATTTCTCGATCGAATAGAGCCGCGTTTCAGCAAGGGGGGAAGGTGGGAAAGGCTGTTTCCCTTGTATGAGATGGTAGATACCGTGTTCTACGTTCCCGGTACGACTACCGCCGTTGCGCCGCACATCAGGGATGCGGTTGATATCAAGCGCTCGATGTCTACGGTGATTATTGCTTTGCTGCCGGCCCTGATCTTTGGTATCTACAATACCGGTTACCAGATTGATCCCGATGCGGGCTTTCTGCAGAATATGCTGACGGGAGGGGTTGCGGTACTGCCGCTCATCCTTGTTTCCTACATCGTCGGCGGTTTATGGGAGCTGCTTTTCGCGGTTGTCCGCCGCCATGAGATCAGCGAAGGATTTCTTGTCACCGGTCTGCTGCTGCCGATGACCCTGCCCCCTGATATTCCGCTCTGGATGGTCGCGGCAGGCATTTCGTTCGGTGTGGTTATCGGCAAGGAGGTTACGGGCGGCACCGGGTACAATGTGTTCAATCCCGCGCTTGTTGCCCGGGCTTTTATCTTCTTTGCCTATCCGGGAGAGATGACCGGCGATCCTGTCTGGTCCCTTGCCGACGATCTTACGGCAGCAACGCCACTTGCCGTAGCAGCATCGGTTCAGAGTGAAAATGCCGTATCGCTGGTGTCGGAGGCAGGCTACTCTCTGAAGCAGATGTTTCTCGGCCTTATCCCCGGCTCGGTCGGAGGCACCTCAAAACTGGCAGTTCTTGTTGGTGCCATTATTCTCATTGCCACCAGAATCGCAAACTGGCGTATCATAGCAGGCAGTATTGCCGGTCTGGTTGCCGCATCGCTCTTGGCAAACATGCTTGCTCCTGCCTCGGAAAACACCATGCTTTCTCTCCCACCGATCTATCATATCGTCATGGGAGGCTTTGCTTTCGGTATTGTCTTTATGGCGACCGACCCGGTCAGCGCAGCCCAGACAGATAGGGGCCGATGGATTTACGGTATGCTGATCGGAGTGCTTTGCGTGATGATCCGTGTACTGAACCAGGCATTTGTTGAAGGTGTCATGCTTTCTATTCTACTGGGGAACGCGTTTGCACCGATGATCGACTACTTTGTGCTGCGGCAAAACATTGCAAGAAGAAAGAGAGCGTATGAAAACCAGTAACAGCTACACATATTTTTTCGTGACGACGATGGCGATTATTTCCGCGCTGCTGCTCTCGATACTAAAAGTGAACCTACAGGGGCGGCAGGAGTTCAACAAGGTACTGGATACCAGGAAGAATGTCCTCAAAACTGTCGGAGTATTGAAACCGGGCATGAGCGATAGTGAGGTCGAGGAGCTCTACACTTCGAAATTTACCAAACAGGCCGTTCTTGGCAGCGACGGAACAGAGCGGGAGTATTACATCTATGGTTTGCCGGAGCGGCCGGAAGGTTATGTGCTGCCGGTATCGGGCAAAGGTGTCTGGTCGACGATAAACGGGTTTATCGCGCTTGAGCCGGACAGGAGTACCATAAAAGGAATATCGTTTTATGATCATGCAGAAACGCCGGGTCTCGGCGGTGAGATCGAGAAAGATTTTTTTGCCAGACGGTTTGTCGGCAAGAAAATCTTTAAGGACGGTGAACTGGTATCCGTGACAATTGCAAAAAGCAAACTGCAGGAGCCAAGCGAGTATGCAGTTGACGGTCTGAGCGGTGCTTCACTGACGACGGGAGCCATCAATCGTTTTTTACGCGATGACCTGACGGATTATCTTCCGATGTTAAGCGATGGCGACAAGAAGACATCATGGCGATGAAGAAAACATTCGATACATTTGCCGGACCGTTGAGCCGGAGCAACCCCATTACCACGCAGGTGCTCGGGATATGTTCGGCACTTGCAGTTACGGTTAAAATGGACACGGCACTGGTAATGTCCGGTGCGCTCATTTTTGTGCTGGTAGGCTCGAATGTCATTGTTTCTGCACTGCGGGATCTTATCCCTTCAAGGGTAAGGATTATTGTTATGCTGACGATAATTGCTACACTCGTGATTGTGATCGATCAACTCCTCAAGGCCTATCTGTATGATATCAGCAAGCAGTTGAGCATTTTTGTCGGTCTGATTATCACGAACTGTATTGTTCTCGGCAGAGCCGAGGCGTTTGCTCTGAAAAACAGTACGTGGGAGTCGGCTCTCGACGGTTTCGGGAACGCCATGGGGTATGGTTTGATTCTTCTGCTTGTATCGGCGGCAAGAGAGCTTTTCGGCAGTGGGTCGCTGCTCGGTTTTCAGGTAGTGCCGGACGTTCTTTATGCCGAGAACGGGGGATGGTATGTCAACAACGGTCTGATGCTGCTTGCACCGGGAGCTTTTATCATTCTTGGCCTGCTTATCTGGCTGCAGAGAGCGGTAAACGGTTATACGGAGGAGTAGATGGAAACCTTATCGTACTATCTAAGTCTTGCGGTTGAAACGATCTTCATCAAGAACATCCTGCTTGCCTACTTTCTCGGGATGTGCTCGTTTCTTGCCATATCCAAAAAAGTCGAGACCTCTATCGGGCTTGGTCTTGCCGTTGTGTTTGTCAATGGCATCACTGTTCCGGCAAACTGGATGATCAGCCATTACCTGCTGAAAAAAGGAGCTTTGGAGTGGACCGGAATCGCCGGAATGGAACAGGTAGATCTGAGTTTTCTGACATTTATCGTTTTTATCGCAACCATTGCCGCCATGGTGCAGCTTGTTGAAATGACCCTTGACCGGGTCAGCCCCACGCTTTACCAGTCACTCGGAATTTTTCTGCCGCTGATAGCGGTAAACTGCGCTATCCTCGGCTCATCGCTCTTCATGGTCGAACGCGACTATGATCTCATGGAGGCCGCCGTTTTCGGTACGAGCGCAGGAATCGGCTTTTTCCTTGCGATAGTCACCCTTGCAACCATGCGGTACAAACTGAAATATTCCAATATTCCAAAAGGATTGCGGGGATTGGGGATCGCAATGCTGTTGACCGGTCTGATTTCCATGGCGTATATGTCTTTTTCCGGAATAAACCTGTAAGGGAATGGTGATTTCGTGTTGTGCGTTTTGCGGGGAGTGCTTTTCCATTCCGGCGCGATGTATG
>JAKSDC010000164.1 GCA_022360275.1 Chlorobiales bacterium | reverse complement strand
GACGCCGACTGCTATCCCGGATTCGAGAGCCTCCTTCATGATGCTCATCGGTTTGCCGGAAAGCGCCGTCAGCGGACGGTCGCGATCCATGCCGTAGGAATCCGGCTCGACCTTCACCCCGAACGCATGAGTGGTGGCGCCACCGTGCGATGTGGAGGTAAGCGATGTCTTCATGTGTCCACGGTAAACAGCCATGTTGGGCAGGCGATCCCAGTTGATCGTACCGTCCGGGCCGGCAATTGTCATGCGTGCTGCCGTCCAGTGCGAGACGCTGGTCCCGTCAGGATGGAAAAAGATGACGTTCCCCTTCTTTGTTTTTTTCAGGGGAGCCAGATGCGTCGCCGCACCGGCATCGAGGACGAGACACAGCAAAAGCAAAAAGGTTCCGGTAAAACGCAAAGCCATCTGAATCATCATATTTTCTCCTGTTCTACTATTTCCTGGCGGTTGATAAAAGGAAAAAATATCTGATTTGCAGTCATCCTGAAGGCTTCGTTCCCAAAAGTTTTCACTACCGACTGCAAGTGCGCTCGGTCCCGCAATCCGAAAGGAAAGCTTTATAATAGAAGGCAGGAAAACAACAACCCATCCAGGTTAACCTCCCCTCAGAGGTAAACGGGGAACAGAAATCGTTGAGGAATTTCAGACGTTTCGGTACTTGTTTTCTAACCCTGTATTGATTGGCGCCATCCTCATGGGCTTCTCAAGATTTGAAGATTTCTTTCCTTGAGGCGCCTGTTTTTTTGCCGGGGCTGATTTTGCTACAGGAGTTCCTTTTGCCGCTTTAGCTGCCGGCTTTGCCGGAGGTACTGATTCTGCCATAATTCCTTTTTTATATGGGTTTACGTTGTAAGCAACTTATATGAATTTAGTGGAATTAAAATACAATAAAATCCCCGTTTTTCATCGACTTGTAAACCGCTAACCCTTCACAAACAACAGAACCAGATGCACGCCTGTTTCAGATTGATTGGGATTACAATGACTGGGCGTGTTCCTTGAGATCACATATTGTGACCTCAAATTACAGTGTCACTCCCCATACTCCTGAATCTGTAACAGTTCCGGGCTGAATAGTAAACAGCAACGGTTTTTTTGTAGGGCACCTCTATTTATTGTCATGAGCGGTTCAAGAGCAAGGCGAACGGAGCGCAGAAACCGGAGTGTACACAGAGTACATGAGGATTTCGAGCACCACTCAACGATGCAATTGAAGCGTGGAATAAATAAAGAGAGGTGCCCTGTAGTTTTGGATGAGACCAGTAGGAATAGTATAATTCAGTTGGATTTTCCAACTAATTTTATAGAGCATGTCCAAAATAAGAGTAAGGCAAAAGAACCAGATCACCATCCCGCTTCGCATCGCAGAGGAAGCCGATATCAAACCGGATGACGTGCTTGAAATCAGCTATATGAACGGTGTTGTAACATTAGTCCCGGCTGGCAGAAAAGGAAAGAAACGATCTGTGATGGAATATGCCGGTGTCGCTAAAGGAGCATGGGGTAAAACAACTGAGGAGATTGAGGAAGAACTGAAAAAGGACAGGGATTCATGGGAAAGGTAGATGAAACCATTACCAGCATGATTGGTCGTCGGGTTTATCTCGATACCAACATCTTTGTCTACTTTCTTGACCGGAATCCTGACTTCTTTGACATCGTCAAATCGCTCATCGAGGCTATTGACTCAGGAAAGATTATCGGAGTTACCGGAGATGCCGCTGTCGCTGAAACACTGGTCAAACCATATCAGACCGGCAACCTTGAACTTGTCGCGAGCATCAGGGAATTTTTCAGAACCGAGGGGTTCCTGTCAATTCTACCGCATGACGGAGAAACATTCGATCTTGCGGCACAATTACGAGGCAAACGCGGAATGAAGTTCATCGATGCCCTGCATTACGCAACGGCAATCCGGTCAGGCTGCGCCTTTTTCATCACCAACGATCTCAAAATCCAGTCGGACGAAATCCTTGAAATCATCTCCGTCAAGGCGCTGAAAGAATAAATGAAATACAAATTAACATAACACGACTTATTGTGGTTACGGAAGAATGTCCCCTACTTCCTTATCTCTTGCATGGAGTTGATATAGAAGTTAACTTTGCCCATGCGCTCAATCATATTTTATAAAACACCGTCGGGTCAGTGCCCGGTAAAAGAATTCCTGACAAACCTCCCGGATAAGGAAAGACAGAAGATTGCATGGGTATTGACGTTGGTCAGGGATTTTCAGATTGTCCCAAAAGAATACTTCAAGAAACTCCGGAACACAGATGGAATCTGGGAGGTACGATCCTCGCATGGAGGCAATGCTATCAGACTTTTAGGCTTTCTGCACAAAGGAAACCTTGTCATACTCACCAACGGTTTCATGAAGAAATCACAAAAAACTCCGGCGCAGGAGATCGCGGTGGCAGAACAGAGAAAAAAAGATTATGAGAAACGAAACGAAAACGGATGAACTCCAAGCGTTCATCGACGAACAGAAAGCGACGTGCCCTGGTTTTGCTGAAGGCTATGACGAAGGGTACAGAAATTTTCGTATAGGAATCATGCTCAAACAGGCGCGAATCAATGCAGGCATGTCGCAGGTTGAAGTTGCCCAAAAGCTGAAAACCCACAAATCAGCAATTTCCCGCATCGAAAACCACGCTGAAGATGTCAAGCTCTCAACCCTTGTCAACTATGCTGAAGCGTTGGGCAAAAAACTTGACATCATGATTCATTGAATAATCGCTAATCTTAAGATTCTTTATCCGGCGCATTGGCTCTGATTGCATGAAGCATCTGCCCGCCCGTCGTGTCGCCCGCTCAACTTATTACAGACAAGAAAAAAAACACTTATTGGGGTTCCGAATGTCCCCTACTACTAAAAGGAGAGCTCATTATGGCTAACGAGATCATCATCGCTTACGAGACCAAGTACAACGCAACCCGGGAGATTGCCCAAAAGATCGGAGAAGTGCTTGCTGAAGGCGGCCTGGGTGCCGATGTTTTATCCATTGATCAGATCAGCGACCTCGGGCTCTACAAAGTCATCATTTTGGGAAGCGCGGTTTTTACCGGCAATTGGTGCGAAGAGGCGGCTAAATTCCTGGAAACCAATGAGAAGGTGCTTTCGGAAAAGATGGTGTGGCTGTTTTCAAGCGGCCCACTTGGCGAAGGGTCTGTTGAAGAAGATTCCAAAGGCTGGCGATTCCCTCAAAAGCTTCAACCCATAGCCGACCGCATTGCCCCCCGGGATATTGCGGTCTTTCATGGCAAAATCGATAAAGACAAGCTCAGCTTATTGCATAAGTTTATGATCAAGGTCGCAAAAGTACCCGTTGGTGATTTCCGCAGATGGGACGAGATCAATGCCTGGGCTAAAGATATTGCAGAAACGCTCAAGAAAGAGGGCATCGGGCAGGGATCGCCTGCATAAAGGTATGCTCGTTAATAGTTAATCCAGTGTATCAATGATAAGGCCGATGTTATAGCATCGGTCTTTTTTTATTTTCCTCGACTTATTGGGGTTACGGAAGTATGTAACTTAATCTTCTTCCTCTAAACGCTTTCGGCGTTCGTCGAGAGTTTCGCCTTCATATTCCCAATAGAGTGGACCTTGAACGGCTTTCCAGTTATAACCCATTTCTTCAAGGACTCGACGAGCCGATTCAGACAAGCTCATTACATCTCCATCATATTCGACATATTTGTTGTCAACCACAGCGCAAGTTTTTTCTTTATCGCGGGCAAAGGCCAGTAGTGCACCAGCGGGCACATTAGCGAGCCTGAAGTTGAAAACCGCGCGTCGCTTCTTGGCTTCATTAAGAGCGACTTGATCTTCTTCGGTTTCGACAAAATCCTGCTTTGGGGTGACGTCTTCAATTTGCGCAATACGCAGTGCTGATGCAATGCGTTCAGGAGCAATTTCAAAAAATTCACGATTAGAGCGGACGCGCACATCAGCAAACGCATCGTGAAGCTGGCTCTCCACAAAATTGGCATCATTCACCGTGCAGGCATAAAAACATTCAAACGGGAGAGGCGCACTTGTGTTATCAAGGTTACGGATACGCTGTTCAAGGTTGGTTGTGCGCCCAAGCTTTACATATCCAGGCATTGCTTCGTTGATTAAAACGTAAACGATTTCTTTCATACTCTTTTTTCTTTTATAAGCCTGTTCATGAGCATTGGCAGTTTCCTGTCGCGAATTTCGGAGAGTTTTTGGCTTTCTTCACCCATAACACTTTTCGGTATCTGAATACCAATAAGCTTATCCGATTTTTCGTGTTTCAAGGTAATTATGTTGACAAAATCTTATTGAAAGAGCGAGAAGCGAATTAATGCTTGTGCTTTTGCGCTAACAACGTCGTCATATAGTCACTTTAGAGGTTGACATGAGACACAAATAAACTCATCGCGACATATTGTGGTTACGGAATAACATCCCCCACTCATAGCATTTTTCATTAGGGCTGAATAGTGCAAAATACCTCTGAGATTATTCTCTTTCTCTCTCCACAGGAATCGTTTCGTATATCACCCTTGACAACACGGCAAACGCTACATCCTCGAAAGCCTTGTCATCCATATAGCGGGTGACGATTTTGTCGTTTTCGCCCATGCGGCGGATCATGAGATCTTCGAGGAGTTGGCGGAGGCCGAGCTGGAATTTGTCGAAGGGGTTGGCCTGGCGAAGCCTGATAACTTCGGGTGTGTTGACGGCCTTTTCCTTGATCTGTTCGAAAAAGAGCCGATCTTCTTCGGTAAAGTTTGTTCCAAAACGTTCGTTCAGGATTTCAATGATTTCCGACAGCGGTGCTTTTTCGTCTTTTGCTTTACGGCTGCCAACGTCGGTAGGGCTCTTGACACCGTAATCCTCTTTTCCCTCGTTGAGTTTAATCGCTCCCGAAAAGACCCGCTGCAAACGGTAGTATTGCAGACCGACCTCGTCTCCCAGCCTGACCGGTCCCGTTTCTCTTTCTATCGGAAGATGCGGCAGGAGAAAACGGCCGTAGCTGTAGAGCATCTCAAGATCGGGATCCATGTAGGGAATGATCTGGCTCAAAAAGTTGTATACCTTTACATAGCCTTTGAGTTTCTCCCGGAATTCATCGCGCTCATCGTCGTCTTCAATTGCGTTGAAACGGTCGACTGCCGGTTGAAGGTGACGTTGTAAATTGGCATGATCGGCCGGCTTCTGCCTGTCGGGAGAGCGGTAAAAGATACAGGCAAAGGCTTCGACTTCGTTCCAGTGATAGAGCTGAAAGGCGTCCAGTTCGTGTTTGAGCTTTTCGAGCTGTGACGGATCGGAACACTCCTGCAGACTTGTTGCGTCGTAGTAAGGTTTGAAAGCCTTGTAAATATCCTCGGCTTCATTGACGAAATCGAGCACAAAAGGATTCTCTTTCCCCGGCACCATGCGGTTCAGGCGGGACAGGGTCTGGACAGCCTGCACGCCGTCGAGCCGTTTATCGACGTACATAGCTATCAGGAGCGGCTGATCGAAGCCGGTCTGATATTTATTGGCGACCAGCAACACCTGATAATCGGGCGAAGCGAACCTTTCCGGCAGTTGCTTTTCGCTGATATATTGACCGCTCACGATATCGACATTCATGCCGGGCTCGGTGTAGTCCAGACCGGTATCCGGATCGTGAACTGTTCCACTGAAAGCCACCAGCGGGCGAATGTCGGTGTACCCTTTTTCTTCGATATAGCGCTGGAAAGCCTGCATGTATTTCACGGCATGCAGGCGGGAACCGGTCACGACCATGGCCTTTGCCCTCCCGCCAAGATGGCTGCGGACATGGCTTCGGAAATGCTCGATGATTACCTCAATTTTCTGGGCGATATTCGTCGGATGCATCACGAGAAACTTTGCCAATGCCCGCGCGGCTTTTTTCTTCGGCAGCGCCGGGTCATCTTCTATTTCCTTGATCAGCTTGAAATAGGTGTCATACGTCGTGTAATTCTGAAGCACATCCAGAATAAAGCGTTCCTCTATTGCCTGACGCATACTGTAGAGATGAAACGGTTCGGGCCTCCCGCCGGATCCTGTTCGACCGAAGAGTTCCAGTGTCTTTCCCTTGGGCGTTGCGGTATATGCAAAAAAGCTCAGGTTGGGCTGGCGGCCCCGCGAGGCCATCACATGATTCAGGCCATCTTCCCAGTCCGCCTCCTTGTCATTACCGTTGCTTGCAGCATTTGCTCCAAGCAGAGCCTTCAATTCTCGTGCAGTCTCACCGGATTGCGAGGAATGCGCTTCGTCTACAATAATGGCGTAACGCCGCTTTGCAATCTCGTCCTGCAACAGCTTCGCCTGCGATATTGACGCCTCGTCAGGATTATCGAGGCTCTCTGCTCCAGCAACATGCAGGAGGCCGCGAAGCACAAACGGAAACTTCTGCAGGGTCGTCACGACGATACGGGTGCCGTCCACGAGCGCTTCGGCAAGCTGCTTCGAGTCCTGATCGATGGCCTTGACCACCCCCTGGGCATGTTCGATCTGGTAGATTGCGTCCTGCAATTGCCGATCGAGAACCTGACGGTCGGTGATCACCACCACGCAATCGAAAACCTTGTGATCGGTCGTGTCGTGCAGGCTTGCGAGGCGATGGGAAAGCCAGGATATCGAATTGGTCTTGCCGCTGCCCGCCGAATGCTGGATCAGGTAATGATGTCCCGAACCTTCGACCTGTGCGGCGGCAATCAGTTTACGTGTGGCATCGAGCTGATGGAAACGGGGAAAGATGACCGATTCTCTCTTCACCAACCGGCTTCCGCCCTTTCCATCATCCATCTTTTCTTCCTTCCTCTCGATAAACATGAAATGTCCGAGAATATCGAGAAAACTCTCTCGTTCGAGCACCTCTTCCCAGAAATACCCGGTCCGGTAACCTGAGGAATGCTGCGGGTTACCCGCACCGCATCGCGTTTCTCCGGGATGGCTGCCGCGATTGAAGGGCAGGAAAAAGGTTTTGTTTCCTGCAAGCCGCGTCGTCATGTGCACCTCGTCAGGATCGACGGCAAAATGCACCAGCGAGCGCTGTTTGAAAACAAACAACGGCGCATGCGGATTACGATCTTCACGATATTGCTTCACCGCATGTCTCCAGTTCTGCCCGGTCCAAGGATTTTTCAGCTCGCAGGTCGCAACCGGCAGGCCGTTAAGAGCAAACACGAGATCAACGGTCTTCGTATCGCCCGGATGACAGAGCACCTGACGGGTCACGGTGAGAATGTTGGTTTCATACTGTTCTTGCACGTCAGGATTCAATCCGTGCGCCGGTTTGAAAGACGCGACACGAAGAGTCTTGCCATAGAACTTGAAGCCGTGACGCAACACATGCAGCGTGCCCTTGATGGCAAGCTCTTTGGTCAGCGCATCGATCACCATTGGCTGCAGTTCCTCTCCATGCTGGCTCTGCATCTGCTCCCACAGCTTCGGCTGTGTCGCCGATATGAAGTCAGTGATCAGCTTAGGGAACAAAGCATTGCCCTGATCCCAGCCGCTCGTCGATCCCTGCAGCCAGCCTTTGGCAAGCAGCATCGCTTCGACGTAGGATTCAAAGGCTTTTTCCGTGGTTTGCTTCATCGCCGCTCTCTCCGCTTCGCGGTCCGCACCCGATACAAGCGTTCGGTAAACCCGCCTTCGTTTTCAAAATCCTCTGCCAACTTCGCAACCTGCCGGTCGAGCAACGAAGAGGCCACAGCAATCAAAACCAGCACCGCATTAGCTGCAAACCCGGAATAGTTCGCGGTGGACTCTGTGGACGAAGTAGACCTTGTATAATTCGCTCTCCCCTTTCCATCAGGTCCACCCTGTCCACTCCGTCCACCAACGCTCCTCACCCACAGGGCTACATCGTCGGCGGTCTTGCACCGCCGGTCGATCAGCGCCTGCCTGAGGGGATGCTTGCGCTCCCAAAGGGTGAGTCCCCGCTGCCTCAGAAAATCTTCATAGTCAAGCTTCAGCTCTTCGAGGCTCGCCCGTGCCACCTGTGTCAGCTTGAGCTCGGTCTTTTTCGACGTAGCAGAAGCCTGCGAGCCTTCCGCGATATTCTGCACGCCGCTACGTGCAGCCTGGACCATCTGGTCATGGGTGCGGGAACGTTTCCCGATCCAGGTGTCGCAGAAGCGAACCGTGACGTCGTAAACGAGCTGAGCCACCTGAAAACTTTTCAGCTTCCGGTAACCGCCATGCTTTGGGATCAACGCCTCACGCTCACCCATATGTCCCCGCCTCCTCTGCCGCAAGGCCTAAAGGTCCAGCACTGTCAACCGCATACAGCACATCGATCTTTCCCGTCACCGCAGCCGTGATCAAAGCCATCCGGTACTCCTGCAACCGCTCGATCGCCTCTTCGACTTTGCTCATCAGCTTATCAATTTTCGCGGTTTCATGGTCGAGGTAGGTTGCGATGGCTGTTTGCTCCTGGTATGGAGGTACCGGAATCTTCAGTGCACCAATCTGAGACACAGAAAGTCCGGGCTGTGCCGCTGAAATAGAATATTGATTCAAGTTCATCGCACGTAATAATTCACCAAGCCATTTTACTGCAAAGCGTTTCAGCGGGTGAACAACAATAGCGTGTTCCGATGCCCAAAAGCGACCACTTGCATAGTTGATATTGCCGCATAAAGCACCTTGTCTGCCAATCAGAACAAACAAACCTTCATGGGTATATTCCGAAAAATATCCTCGCATACCGTTTCCACCGTATACAGGGCATCGTCCTCCCTCTGCAATCTGTTCCGATGTTATGCTCTCACCGCTTTTTAAAAGAGCCAGATAGCTCAACCGCTTCACCTCCCACCCCTCCGGTACATCACCCAACCATTCGATACCGGAATCCTTGAAACGGGTATGAGGTTCGAGGCCGAATTCTCGTGCAGCGTCTGCGGGCAAGCCGCGGGTGACAGTTCGGGATATCATGGCGCTACGTTTCTCCTTGAGCAGCCCGATCAGTCGTTTTTTCTTTTCGATCAGCTCGTCGATACGCCCCGTCTCCCTGTCGAGGAAATCGGCAATGGCGTTTTGTTCGGGAAGATTTGTGGATAAGACCTGAATTTGAACAAGATCACCCATATAAACACCACCTTGAGCAGCCGACTTTGTTCGTATAAGCAACTGATCCTGAAAGGGCTTTGAACGAATTTGATAGGTAAAAAATCTAGGTTCATGATTTTTATTTAAACGCAAAAAAGCAACACTTCTCTGAAATGCAATTGGCTTATCAATATCATAAACACAGGTTCTTCCGATTGTGCCAACAATAGTAACAAGTACATCATTTTTTCGAGGAAAACCATTTGCAACAATAGCCCTATAGTCTTCTTCACTAATTGAACTTTCATTATCACCTACAGCAACACCCTTATCCGAAACATTTTTAGCGCTAAGGAGAAAAAATTCGGATGGGATACGCTCAAATGTTCCATGTGTCCCATCTTTAATATCTTTTACACATTTTGACAGATTAAGCACAATCCAATGCTCCGGCACCTTCCCCAGCCAGGGGATGCAACTGTCCTTGTATGTAGGATAGTTCATCGCGTTACCTCCCGGAGCAGATCGACGATCTCTCCTTCCAGGGCCTTGATATCGGCCTTGATCTCCGCGAGATCGCGCGGAGGTTCGTAGCGGTAGAAATGGCGGTTGAGGGGAATTTCATAGCCGACTTTGGTCTTGCTGTGGTCTATCCATGCGTCCGGCACATGGGGCAGCACTTCACGTTGAAAGTATGCTTCGATCTCCTCTTTCAGCGGCACTGTCTCGGTATCGCGCAACTCGGAATCGGGTTCGGGTTTGCCGCTCCTGTCGCGGCAAATCTCCGCTGTCTCGTCCCGTTCGCCGAGCGCGGCGAGCACGGCCTTGAGCTCCGGTGCGGAAAGCTTGGGGCCTCGTGTGCGATCGAACGACTTTAGCTCATTGACAAACGCTTCCCGATCCTTGTACAGTCCGCATCCCTTTTCTCGGGCGAAGTCTGCGAGCATGTCGCGAATGGCCTGCTGGCGATCCTTACCCGCTTCGATCTCCTGCTGCCGGACGGTTTCGTTCTTTTTCTTGCTCTCGGCCAGCTTCCTGAAAGCACTCACCTCTTCGAGTCGAGCAATGCGATCGGTAGTCGCCTGAAAATTCAGGCGTAGCGGACGTTCAACGGTGATCTTGTGATAACCGAAATCCTCGTTATCGAAAACCTTGCTGACCACCAGCTCTTTCGGCTTACCATGGATGGAAAAGGTTCCGGTCTCTCCGTCGGTGAAGCTTTCGTATATCCGGGTGATCCCGGCGATATGGTCTGGGTCTTTCGGCTTGTCCTGCGGATCACCGATGCGGCGGCGCTTGTTGCCGAGGGATTTTTCCATCTGCACCCAGAAGTTGCGGGCATCGATCAACTGAACCTTTCCTTTCCTCCGGGGCTCCTTGCGGTTGGTGATCACCCAGATGTAGGTTGAGATCCCGGTGTTGTAGAATAACTGTTCCGGCATGGCCACGATGGCTTCCAGCCAGTCGTTCTCGATGATCCATCGCCGGATTTCACTCTCGCCACTGCCCGCGTCGCCGGTAAAGAGCGGCGAGCCGTTGAAAACGATACCGATACGGCTCCCACCCTTTTCGACGCTGCGCATTTTGGAAATCATATGCTGTAGAAAGAGCAAAGCGCCATCGTTGATGCGCGGTGTTCCCGCGCCGAACCGCCCCTCAAAACCAAGAGTATCGGCTTCCCGCTTAATATGTTTCTGCTGCTGTTTCCACTCCACCCCGAATGGAGGATTGGCAAGCATGTAATCGAACGTCCATTTAACACCGTCCGAATTCCTGTCGAACCCGTCATCCTTGAACGTATCGCCCAAAATGATGTTGTCGGCATCTTCTCCTTTGATCAGCATATCCGATTTGCAGATCGCCCACGCCTCGTCGTTCCAGTCCTGCCCGAACAGCTTCGGCTGGGCGTCGCGGTTGAGCTGTCGAATGTACTCCTCGGCAACAGAGAGCATCCCTCCCGTCCCGCATGCAGGATCGTATATAGTCTTCACCACATGGCTATTACCGAGATCGTCCTCGGGGGCAAGCAGGAGGTTCACCATAAGCTTGATCACCTCGCGCGGGGTAAAATGCTCCCCCGCCTCTTCGTTAGATTGTTCAGCACCGATCCTGATCAACTCCTCGAACACATAGCCCATCTGCATCTGATCTACCCGCTCCGGAGAAAGGTCGACCTTCGCGAAAGCCTTGATCACCTCAAAGAGAATATTCTTTTCATCCATACGGACAATCTGCTCGTTGAACTTGAACTTCTCCATGATCGACCGAACGTTCGGCGAGAAACTGCTGATATAGCTGTTGAGATTCAGAGCAAGATGGTTGGGATCGTCAAGCAGCGAATGAATACTTTCGCCGGACAGACGAAACTGCATTTCCGAGAGATTGTAAAAGCGATATCCCGAGATGTTTTGCATATGTGCCTGCTGAACCCTCTCGGGTTTCGTCTTCCAAAAGGGATACTCGTCCAGCACCTTTTGCCTGGTCGGCTCAAGCAAGCACTCAAACCTTCGTAATACCGTGAGGGGTAAAATCACCTTACGGTACTCGTTTCGCTTGTACGGCCCACGAAGAAGATTGCAAATGCTCCAGATAAAACTCGCCAGCTGGTTGTGTGTCTCTCCGTTCATGTACTACATATTTCAGGTATTCTGAGATACTGCTTTGCCTCTATGATAGCTGCATTAAAACCCGGCAATCTCCCGAATTCTATCACCGAACTTCTGTAACAGCGCATTGCTATTTAAGCCATAGCGGCTCGTAAAAAAAGGTACAACGACAAGCGTTGTCTCATCGCTCACCTTTGTCCAATACAAAGTTCTTGTAGACGTTTCAGGTTTGTCTTCATTTCCAACAATTATTTCCTTGTGGATAAAATCAACAATGCCGCTGCCTCCGCAGCACACGATAAAATCCGTGAGATACCCGACACCTGTTCCGATCACCAGCTTCGGCTTGTGCTCCTTAACCTGGTCGGCAATCCAGGGAAAACGGCGAAGCAGGCACCACGTCCGGTAAATCTGTTTTGATTCCAGCCCTGTCACCTCTGCAAGTTTGTATGTATCCCACAGCTCGTCAGACTCGTTATTGAATGCTATCGGATAGAGATTCATGTGAAAAATCTTCCAGTCAGCACTGCTCTCCCTGTTTACATTTTCAACCTTCATTCCCTGCAATGCACCATACAACTTTGCCATATTTCGAACGTATGGGAATTTCCATCTTTCTTCTTCGAAGTACACGAGGTTCGTAGGCTCATAGGCTCCTTTTGCTATCTGCTGAGGAAGCCTTTGGGAGTAGTCAATTCTCATATCTTCCTCATATTCCTCATCTGTCATTGCATCGGGGTTACTATACCCCCACTCAATGCCACACAGCCAGACAGGACTTTTCAGATCGCCGCCGTCACAACCGGAAAACGAACAGGCCCATTGCTTGAAATTATCTACCAGACCGGATTTTTCTGCTGTTGATGCCATTGGTCTATAAGGGGAGCGTTGTCAGAGCGAGATTAAATCGGTACGAAATTAACTGCTTTTCCGAAGAAGAAATATACCACTACAGTCAAAACACGGCAAGGAAACGAGCCGCTGATTTATAGCATAGCCGAAAGAGGGGGACGTTCCTTACTATTTATACTTTTCTGCAACAAAGCAGGAACATGAACAGCGTTAAAAGCTTACAGCTATCTCTTCGCGATGTCATGTAGATTTCGCATCAAGTGCGGAATGACTATGATCTATGACTGAGAAAAGTAGGAACAAAATCACTGTATGGTGGAATGGAATTGCCGGCAATACTTATTCTTCCGGATTGAAAGGATTGAAATGCTTTTCAATATCCCTCGCTCCATGCAGTACACGTATAACCTCAATGCCACCGGTAATGATTGTGTAATAGAGAAGATATCTACCTACTGGAAAGCTCATCAATCCAGGATAGAGTTCATCACGTAAACGCCCAATCCTTGGAGAGGTCGCAAGTTCATGAAATTTGGAATCGATTGTTTCAATAAATTCATCTGCACGGGTTTCTGAGTCTTCCGCGATATATCCCCAAATCTCAGCCAGATCGTCAATAACAATAGGCCTCTTAAGAACAATCGGCATATCTCTTTTTTATACTGTAGATTTACCGGTTTTTCTTCCTCTTGCCGCCCGCTTGACTTCCTCTGCATCCCAGGTAGTAGCTTCACCGCTGTCAAAGCCGGTCTGAATATCCTGACGCAACTGCTCCAGTTTTGCGGCACGAAAACGGTCCTGCTGTTCCATGAGGCGTAGAGCCTCGCGAATCACTTCGCTGGCTGAAGTGTAGAGACCGGATTTAACTTTCTGGCGAACCATATTCTCAAGCTGAGAGGTTAGATTAACATTGATCGGCATAACGTTGACTGTTTTTTTACTGATATTGAAAGCATACACAATAATTGACATATTATGACAATTATTGACACTTTTCAAGTTCTTTTTGGAAAAAGGGGACGTTCACAACTATGCATACAAAGCAGCAGATATTTTAAAGCGTTTGCCTCCCATTCATCGGCTCCTTGCAACACTGAAGAATAGCCAGATTGTGACTCCAACCGATTTGTGCAACCAGTGTTTGCACTCGGTCGTCATCATGGTCGAGCAGGTAGAACTCGCGCGTGTATGGATTGGAAACATAACTTTAACCATCACCTGACGCGAAAGGAGCGGTAGCGACTGTAGCGATCCGGTGCATGGTTTTGTTATGCCATATTTACAATGGATGCCGCCCAATGTCCCGTCTCTGCAGCACCTT